>JAYKIC010000171.1:0-2809 GCA_035284985.1 Leptolyngbyaceae cyanobacterium | reverse complement strand
ACTTTAAATTTCAGTGTTTTTGCTTAGGGAGGGGAAAGACCCTCAATTTATTACCGTGAAATAACGATGGCTAGATCCCCATGTTTCTAAGGACAATAAGCCTAGCTCAGATGATGCAAGGTGTTTGACAGATGACTGCAACTCAATCTTCTCTCCGGTCTCGCAGTATGGAATTGCTGATGACTTACTTCCAAAGTAAGGATCAGATGGGTGAAAAGGAACGGTTAGCCTTACGAAATCGCTTGGTGAAGCTGAATGCTGGGTTGGTTCGCAAAATAGCCCACCGCGTTTGTTATCAGTGTGTTGAACCCTATGAAGACTTGGAACAAATCGGCTATATTGGCCTGATTCGGGCGATTGAGCGATTTGATCCCACCCAGGGTTGTGCCTTTAGCTCCTTTGCTGTGCCCTATATTCGGGGGGAGATGTTGCACTTTCTGCGCGATCGCGGTAGTGCTGTTCGGGTTCCTCGGCGGTGGCAGGACTTGCAGAAAGAGGCTCATAAAATACAAAAGCGATTGACCGTTGAACTGGGTCGTCAGCCTTCGGATCGGGAAGTTGCCGCTTGCATGGATATTACCCTAGAGGAATGGCGGGAAGTGAAAATGGCGAACCAAAACCGTTTGCCCCTCAGCCTAGATGCCATGGTTGGTTACCAAGTGGATTCTCCCGTGACCCTTGGCGATACCCTACCCGACATCCACTATCAATCACTGCAAACCTTTGAGGAAGATCGACAGCAGCTCCAACGGGCCTTGGGCCAATTGGAGGACAAAACCCGCGCATCAATTGAGTTTGTATTTTTTAGTGATTTGTCCCGGAAGGAAGTGGCAGAGCGGATTGGGGTTAGTCCCATGACGGTGACGCGCCGGATTCAACGGGGAATTGATCAGCTTGTTACGATTCTTCAATCCCAAACCCTTCAGGCTGAACCTTAGGTTTAATCGAGACTGGACTGGCCATTTGGGGCCATGTTTGTCATCTGTAAGTCTCCAACTGTGACGTTAACCGGGGCATGGGGTTTTAGCGACTCCATTGCCCTGTTTTTTGGGGCGATCGCCTAACCATATTACGATATGTTTCATTACGATATCTCCTATGACGATATGCATCATGGTTAGCCCAAGGATGGCGTTGGGGCTAACCGTATCTGATCTGGCCGTGTTTTGTCCCAGTCCCGCCATACAATAATTAACATGAACTTTCTCAAATAAAACTGACAATCATTCCAGATCATTTTCTGGTGGCTCGTCCATTAGCGACACTAAAAAAGAATGGGGTATGAAGGTGTAGGAAAAAAGGGTTACTGTAATGGATACGGATCACTTAAGTACTGAATTTTTGCATCAAAGATCTGTGCTCCCTAGTGATGCTCCGACCCCTGCTGTTCAAACTGGTCATCAGGCCCATCGGTTAAGACTTGAGTGGGATCATGCTATTGCTACAATTTCTCTACGGATTCGGCGATCGCTCCATCTGCCTGAGATCCTCCAAACCAGTGTGGATGAAGTGCAGCAGTTGCTAGGGTGCGATCGCGTCCTAATTTACGGGTTTACCCCAGATCAGAGGGGGCATGTTACCTATGAGGCCGTGTCATCCCCGCAATGGTCCCTGCTGCATCAAGGGATGCGAGAGGCTTGGTTTGAGGCAAGCTGCTTTAGTCCGTATAAAGAAGGTCGCTTTTTGGCCTGGGCGGATATTAATCAAGCCGACTTAAGCCCCTGCGATGTAGAAATGCTTCAAAGTTTGCAGGTAAAGGCTAACCTAGTGGTGCCCATTTTCCGTGAAGACCAACTGTGGGGGGGAGTGGTGGCCCATCATTGCACCGCTCCCTATGCCTGGAGTGTCGAACAGCTTGATGGCTTGCAACAATTGGCGGTGCATATTGGTATTGCAGTGGATCAAGCCCTGCTGATTGAGCAACTACAGACCCGGAATGCCTTGCTGGAAAGCCAGGTGCAAGAGCGAACTGAGCTTCTAGAACGGACCAATCAAGATCTCTTGGAAGAGGTCTATGAGCACCGTCAAGTTACAGATACCGTGTTTCAACAAGCTCAGTTTTGGTGCCAGGTTCTCGATAGTCTCTTCACCTTTGTGGGGGTGTTGAGTCCAGAGGGGATATTACTGGAAGTGAATCAAGTGCCGTTAAGGGTTGCAGGTTTGACCCGTGGGGAGGTGCTGGGTAAGCCCTTTGCGGATACTGATTGGTGGGATTACGATGAGGCGGTGCAAGCCCGAATCCAGGGGGCGATCGCCCAAGCCCGTCAAGGCAAGACGGTCCAGTTTGAAATTCCCGTTCGGATTAAAGGGGGCGACCAACTGATGGTTGATGTGAGTTTCATCCCCTTGCGGGATGAAACAGGCACCATCACCCATATCATTTATTCTGGGACCGATATCACTGAGCGGAAACGGACAGAAGAAATTTTACGGAAAAGTGAAGCGACGAATTGGGCACTCATTGACGCGGTGCCTGATTTCTTAGTGCGGATGCGCCAAGACGGGGTGCAAATGAATGTGATTAATCAGGGGATGGTGCATTGTGTACACCCTGACCCTTCATTGTTTGATCAAAGGTCTGTGTTGCAAGTGATGCCCCTGCCGATTGCCCAAGAGCGGATTGATTTGGCCCAGCGGGCGATCGCCACCCAGCAAGCCCAACACCAAGAATATCAGTTTGAGCTTGAAGGAGAAACCTATTATGAAGAGGCCCGAATTGTGCCCCTTTGGGAGGATGAGGTGTTGGTGGTGGTACGTGATATTACCGATCGTAAACAGGCAGAACTCAGATTACACGCCACTAAAAACC
>JAYKIC010000170.1:0-8915 GCA_035284985.1 Leptolyngbyaceae cyanobacterium | reverse complement strand
TTGGCTAGCGAGTTCCGTGATCAGTTTGCCCGTTCCATCCTTGACATAAAACATCTCATCACTAGCCAGGGCATCAACTTGCCCCTCGTCAACGGTGGGCAAATTGTACAATAGTTGCAGAAGCGAGGAATGTTCTGGCTCCACACCGTATTCAGTGCGAATCCCCATCTCTACGAAAACCCGCACATAGGGCACCAGAATTTTATCCGCGTGCTGATCCAAATAGTCTGCTACCGATAGTTGGTCAAAAATCTCGCCATAGGTATCAAAATCTTCATCGAGCAAGGCCGCATCAGCATTAATTTGGTCAGCCAAAGGTTGCAGATGGACTGCCATTTCCCTTTCGGAAATCTGACGACCATCAAAATAGTAGGCGGTTGCAGGAGTTG
This sequence comes from Leptolyngbyaceae cyanobacterium, assembly GCA_035284985.1. Taxonomy (GTDB): domain Bacteria; phylum Cyanobacteriota; class Cyanobacteriia; order CAKZMO01; family CAKZMO01; genus JAAHGY01. The sequence continues at coordinate 8,526 of JAYKIC010000170.1, read as the reverse complement.
AGGCTGTGCCTACATCCTCCATGCGGTTATAGAGAACCACACCCAACTCCTCCGCTAGGGCTAACACGTCCTCATGTTCAGAGTTAATAAAACTACCACCCAAGTCGTTGGTTAATCCTTCACCTGCGAGACCAGTGCGGGACTGCATCCGACCACCCACAAAGGACTTGGCCTCATAAATTTTGGCGGTGAAACCCATTTTTTTCAATTGGTAAGCTGCGTTCAACCCAGCCATCCCGCCTCCCACCACCACAATTTTTGTGGTTTCGTCTCCTGCTGCTTGGCCTGACCCTTGGGTGATAGCTGAAATGGTGGGAAGGGCGATCGCCCCTCCTACCGCCATGGCTGAATATCGTAAAAAGCGACGACGGGAAAGGCTCCGGAGCCTCATTCCAGTAGGTTGAGACGATGAAAAACGCAATAACCGTAGCAAGCTTCGGAAAAGAGGAGAGTGAGCCATGACCCTATTTTCTATGCGATCGCAACATTTCTAATTAAATCTAATTAGATTTTTAGATCTAGAGAATGCCAGCGATAATTTTGTTAACAATGCCCGAAACAACAGCCATAAAGAAAGCCCCCAGAATGGCGCTCATGACCCCATGGCGCAAGTGGAACCCTTCCACCAATTTGGCCGCTAATCCAAAGACGATAACATTAATGATTAGACCTAAAAGACCAATGGTCAGAAAATTAACAATTGAAAAAGTGGACAGAAACCACTGGGCGATCACATTTAACACCCCAAAAACAGCCCCAGCTACCAATGCTTTGCCAAAACTGTCAATTTCCACCCCAATCAAGGGAATATAGGACACAATTAGTAACGAAACTGTTACCACTAGCCAAATAATCAATAGAGAAACAATATCCATGTCACAAAACTCCTTAAAGCGGTAAATCGCCCCTAATCTAGTTCAATTTAGAAACACAGCTACTTTACAACACTGAAGAGACAAATTCTCCATATCTCCAAGTACAGTGTTTACTAGAAGTGACCTGCACCCCCTTGAGTTATGGTTTTTGTTTTGTTATCGGTTTGCCTGTCCTCCTTATCTCTATCCCTAGATGAATTAATACTTACCCCCCCCTTTTCTAATCCCTGGGTAGAGGGATTGATCCTCAATTCTGTCCTGGCCGGGGTGGCTATCCTTGCCCCAAAAAAGCTACTGACTCCAGGGGGATTGCTGCACGCCTGGGCACTGGGTATTTTAATTTGGGCCACCCTGGGTTGGCAGGGCTATAGCGTGATTCTGTTCTACTTCCTAGGCGGCTCCACCGTTACTCGCATTGGGATGGCGGAAAAGGAAGCGGCAGGAATTGCCGAAAAGCGATCCGGGGCACGGGGACCAGAAAATGTGTGGGGATCGGCCCTGACGGCGGCCTTTTGTGCTGTGGGAATTTGGCTGCTGACGATTCTGGCGGAAGATGTTGCGGCAGGAACAACCCAGCAGTGGACGATGCTTTTGAGTTTGGGCTATGTCGCTAGCCTCAGTACCAAACTCTCGGATACTACGGCCAGTGAGGTGGGCAAAGCCTACGGTAAACGCACGTTTTTGATCACGTCCTTCAAGCCTGTGCCACGGGGAACGGAGGGAGCGGTGAGTGTGGAGGGAACGGTGGCGGGCCTGGTAGCGTCGGTGGCGATCGCCCTCCTGGCTTGGGGTGTGGGTCTCATTACCCTGCTCGGTATTGCCATTTGTGCCCTAGCAGCGTTTATCGCCACCAATGCCGAAAGTGTCATCGGGGCCACCCTCCAAGAAAAATTTCAATGGCTAACAAACGAGGTTGTGAATATAATCAACACCATGATTGGTGCGATCGCCGCCATTGTTATCATGGTTGTCATTGGTCTAGGGTCAAACTAACTGGGGAAATTGTCTAAGTCATGACCTGACTTAGCTCACAGGTAGATCCGCCAAGATGCGTTAGAGTTTCTTTACAGAGGGCTAAACTTACGCCTGTTGACTTTACAATAAGGAGAGCCATTGCGGAGCATCCCCATTACATGAGTAGTTAGATCAGTATGCACAGCGCTTACATGAGTCTTATTTCTTACCCAAAACAGAACCACAGAAAGTCCCCAATCATCGATCACAGTAGTACAGGTGAGCATCCATAATGTTTAACGCAACTGAACTCCTCATCGGCGATTTCGTCACCAAACTCCGGGAAGGCTACCACCGTACCTATGGGGGTTGGAAAAGCGACTACGAAGATATTATTGGCTGGGTTGGCTCCATGGCCCTCGAAAATATCGCCAATAGTGACGCTTTATATCACAATGTTGAACATACAATCCTAGTGACTCTAGTGGGCCAGGAAATTCTGCGTGGCAAACACATCCGCGAAGGGGGTGTTTCCTGTGAAGACTGGTTGCACTTCATTATTTCCTTAGTTTGCCATGACATCGGCTATGTCAAAGGGGTGTGCCGTAAGGACCACGATGGCCAGTATTCAACAGGAAATGGGGACGAAATGGTGACACTTCCCCCCGGAGCGTCTGATGCTGGGCTAACCCCTTACCATGTGGATCGGGCGAAATTATTCATTGACGAACGGTTTGGTGGTCACGGTTTGATTGATGCCGAAAAAGTTAAGTTTAATATTGAACTCACTCGCTTCCCGGTGCCCAAAGCAGAGGATCATCAAGACACGACTAATTTCCCTGGACTAGTGCGGGCTTCTGATTTAATTGGACAATTGAGTGATCCTCGCTACCTGAAAAAAATTGGTGCGTTATATTACGAATTCGTTGAAACGGGGGTGAGTGCCCAGTTGGGCTACAAACATCCCGGTGATCTGCGGGATAATTACCCCAAGTTTTACTGGAATGGGGTTTATCCTTACGTTAAAGATGGGTTGAAATATCTGGAACTGACCCAGCAGGGCCAGCAAGTTATGGCTAATCTCTATTCCAATGTGTTCGTGGTCGAGCATGAGCGAGAAGAAGCCGAAAAAAAGGCCCATTGAAGTCTAGCTAGGGGGGCGATCGCCCATTCATTCTCCCCACCCTCAACTACCTACCATGCTGCCCCTGATTGTCATTTGTGGTCCTACGGCAACGGGTAAGTCTAGTTTGGCTATGGCCCTAGCCCAACGCCTTAACACCGTTATTCTCAGTGCGGATTCCCGTCAGGTCTACCGCCAATTTGATATTGGCACCGCTAAACCATCCTGGAGCGATCGCGCCCAGGTACCCCACTACCTCATTGATATTTGTGACCCCACCGTTACCCTCACCTTGGCGGATTACCAAGCCCAAACCCAGGCATTAGTAGGTGAGTTTCATCACCAGGGGCGGATTCCGCTGTTAGTGGGTGGCACCGGGCTTTACCTCAAATCTATTATTCGGGGACTGAAAATTCCGCGAGTGGCTCCCCAGTCGGCGCTACGATCCCAACTCCAAACCCTAGGACAGCGCCATGCCTATCAATTGTTACAGCAGGTGGACGCGATCGCCGCTGCTGGCATCCATGCCAACGACCAAGTGCGGACTCTACGGGCCTTGGAAGTGTTTTACGTTACAGGTCGGCCCATTACGGACCAACAAGGGGAAAACCCGCCGCCTTACCCGGTGATTCAAATTGGCTTAGACTGCCAAAATATGGATACATTAGAACAGCGCATTGCCCAGCGCACGGCTCAAATGCTGGAAATGGGCTTTGTGGCAGAAGTTGAGCACCTCTGCCAAATCTATGGTGCGGATTTGCCCCTGATGCAAACCTTGGGTTATCAGGAAATGGGCCAATTTGTGGCAGGGCACTGTTCCCTAGAACAAGCCCAGCAACTGACCGTTCGCCACACCCGCCAGTTTGCTAAACGCCAGCGCACCTGGTTCCGGGGCGATGCGTCCATTCATTGGTTCGATGCGGATCAACCCCAATTAGTGGATCAGGTATGGGAGCAGCTTGTCGCCCTTTATCCCCTAGATTGGTGCCACCCTCTGCCCTGTCCATAAAGCATCTAATAGACCTACCTAATAGAAGGACACCTCCGGGGGCTAGGAATTAAGGCTAGGGTGTGGGTCCGTCAAAGGTTTCGATCCGTTGGCGATCGCCCGTCTCCCCTATCTGCCATAGATCAAACTGAGAAGCTGGCCTGACGTTTCCCCAATGATCAATATCCACAGGACCACTGATCCCTTGGTAATTGATCGCCTCCCCTTGGCGCAGTAATTCTAAGCCTTGGCACACATCGGTGACTTCGATTCCTGGCGGATTGGCCACTGTGGGTAAGTTTGCCTCAATGGCTTGGCGATCATTGATTCCAGCAGACTCCGCCGCCAACATCAGCAGCGCCGCCCCATCCCAGGCGTAGAAAACACTGGGGGGCGATCGCCGATCCGAAGGGGAAAAGCCATACGGATTAGCCTGGTTTGGCCCTAAATCCGGAATATGGGGGGTGATGCCATATAGATTCACTAAGGGGTGGGGACTGGAATCGTTGGTGCGATCGCCCATTCGTTGTTGGAATAGGAGTGGCCAAATGCTGTCCACATCATTGGCTAATATAATTGGCACTGACTCCGATGTCAGCAATGCCTTCAGTTCATTAACTAGAACAGTGATTTCTAGGGTGGATAGGGTCGGATCAAGCATGAGCACCACTGCCTCAGGCGGTTGTTCGGCCCATGTTGTCCCGTCAAATTCTGCCAACCATCGGATCACTGGCTGTGGAATAGCGTTGCTGAGATCGGTTTCTTCGATGGCATCTGCACTGGCGATCGCATCGGGTGGGGCGACAGCCTCTTCACCTCCATCGGCTACAGCCTCCGGGGTGGGACTAACTGCCGCGTTGTTAGAATTGGCTTCGATTTCTGGGATCACTTCTGTTGCATCCCCTAGAAAACTTGAAGTTGGGCGTTCCTCCGATTCTGCTGCTGGTTCCGATAGATTTGCATCAGCCCCAATGCTATAAGGGACAATTTGGGGGGGTGAAGCCTTCTCCCCCCCCTTGGCGATCGCATCCACCAACAATTTAGCCAGATATTCCCCTCTAGGAGTATCTGGAGTTATGGCGGCAACTTGGTTCCAGCCTTTTTCTTGGAGCCATTGGGCCACAGCGGTTAATTGCTGGCGATCGCTGGGGATGGTGCGGACCCAATGATCCGTTGGGGTTGTCACCACGGGACGATCCCGTCGGAATTGGTCAAACCGCCCTGGTTGAATCACCGAAAATTGACTATTAACAGGTGAAATGATGGGTAATTCTGCCTCGATCGCAATATTTAGGGCATCACTATAGAGGGCATAACTAATGGGGGAATCCGTAAACACGGCGATCGCGCCATGCACCCTAGCCCGCCATAGCAACCGTTGCATCCCCAGCTTCTCCAACGCAACAGCATTGGCAACCGTCCCCACTTCCGGGGTAATCATTACCCAGAACACTGGAGCCTGGTTGATCCCACCACACTGGTTGACCCGATCCCGCAAATGGAACAAGCTATCAATAATCATCTGGTTACGATCGATCAACAGGGGTTGATCCGTTAACAATACGCCCAATTGCAGCGCATCCCCCGTCCGAATCGGTTGGGGATTGGGATTGGCTTCGATATCAATCCGACGATCAGCGACAAAGAATCCCCCTGCGATCGCGAATACCGCCAAGATGGATAGCGATAGAAAACGGCGGATACTCATAAATTGATACTGATGATACTGATCCTAACTGGATGGCGATCGCAACTCATTCAGCTTATCCCGCACCCCCTGGATATCTTGCCACATCAGCCACTTAGGCTTTCCTTTTTCCCGCGAAGGATTACGTAAAAGATAAGCAGGATGGAAAATCGGCATACACCAGCGGCCTTCCCATTCAATCCACTGACCCCGAATTTTAGTGATCCCCCGCTTGTCCCCCGTCACCCCTTTTACCGATGATGCCCCCGTTAGCAGGATAATTTTAGGGTCCACTACCCGGATTTGCTCCAGCAAATAGGGCCGACAAGCATCCATTTCAATCTGGGTTGGTGCCCGATTTCCCGGTGGACGACACTTGACGATATTACAAATGTAAACATCAGCTTTGGGATCAAAACTAACGGATTCTAGAATCTTGTCGAGTAGCTGACCCGATCGCCCCACAAACGGCAAGCCTTGCTCATCCTCATGTTGCCCCGGCCCTTCCCCAATAATCATGATGTCCGCAGTGGGATTGCCTCGCCCAATCACCGCATTAGTACGCCCTGGAGCCAAGCCACAACGCTGACAACGGCTACAGTGAGTTTTCATTAACTCCAAATCATCGTAGGTTCCAGGCGGTACGGGAATGGTGGCACTAGTGGGAATGTCATCAGGCTTAACACCCATGGCCGAATTAGCGGCGGCATCTGCACCGCCCTCAGCTCCAAAAAGGTCAAATTGCTGCTCAGAGGCCATAACACAAAGTCAAACTCGACGTAGCGCTACCAGTGTAGGGTATTTTCTGCCCAATGTAAGGGGGGCATCTAAAATAATTCCAATACCAAGCCTTCATTAATTTTTAGAACTCTTACTTCAAGAGACTTTTGAGCTTTGCATACCTTGATCGGTACCAGCATAAAGCACAAGATTGGGCAGTGAATCTTCCCTATTAAGTTGTACTCAGAAGTGAAAATCCCTTTAATACAAGGGGTTTAGCCTTGGTTAGGGTTGAGACGTGAGAATTTTTTAGCTCTACAATTAGGCGAAAGTCCTCACGTTATCTGTCTCTATCTGTTATTTTGGAATCAAAATTTGAGAGGACATTATGGACCCCACTAACGGTCGTATCGGAATTATTGGTGCTGGCTCTACAGGTGTTTATCTCGCTAGCTTACTCGTGCGTCAAGGATATCATGTCGATCTATTTGAAAAAGCGGCCCGCCCTCGCACGGATGGTTGTGGCATTTTGCTGATTACCTCAGGCATGAATGCCCTTGCCCAAGGCAACCCTCGCATCTGCCAGCAGCTGATACAGGCAGGCTCTCCCGCCCAACGATTTGAATTTCGCAATCTTAAAGGAACCGTAGTCAACACGGAGACTGTTACCTTGGACAAGGATGAGCTGCCTTCAATGTTGATTCACCGAAAAGCAATTTTAGAGACATTACTGGCTGATTTGACTGATCTGCCCTTGCGTAATATTGGGTTTCACTTTAGTCATCAGTTTGAATCCTTAAGCCAAACTTCGGATGGAGTGATGGTGAATTTTACCAACGGCCAAACCTGGCATGGTGATGTCTTGGTGGGTTGTGATGGTATTTTTTCAGAGGTGCGGGAGTTTGTGGTTCCTGGCGCTAAGATCCGTTACCTCGGTGACTTGGTATGGCGTGGCATTGTCACCGATGAACAATTTTGTACCAATGGAGACTTTATCCTTTACATTCGTGGTCGGGGTATTTATGCCAACTTTTTTGATCTTGGAGGTGGATATACCCACTGGGGCTTTTTTATCGAACACGTCCAGGATGAAACGGAAGTGGGTCAACCCCGGCCCCAAAATACGATTATTCCCGCCCATGAACTGGCAAAATTACCACTGGAAGGACGGACCGTGATCGCATCCACCCCCGCCGATCAGATTGTCACTAATTTTTCCTACGATCTGGACCCGTTACCCATTTTGCATCAGGGGCGAGTGGTGTTGCTGGGGGATGCAGCCCATGCGAAAAGTCCATCTAGGGCTAGGGGAATGACGGCTGGATTTGAGGATGCCCTGGCTCTGACTAATTATCTGAAGGATTGCGATGATGTGGAATCAGCATTGGTTGGATTTGAGGCGGAGCGGTTGCCCATTGTCCATGAATATCAGCGATCGAGTCGGGAAATTAGCCGTAATACAGGGCGCAAAGGTCAACCTGTGACTGCCGAAGCAGTGGCTTAAATGTAGGGTTTTAGAAACTAATTATGGGTGATACACAACTTAGTCATGCCACACCCGTTTTTTCACAGTGGCAACGGTTTTTAGAGGGGCACTGCCATCATTGGTTGGGGCGATGGGCGCGGTATGAGCCGTCGGGCCAGTTGATTGAAAGTTATGAATCGGAGCGTATTTTCCAACTGAATGGGGCAGAAACGAGTGCCCATCAAAAAAACTTGCACCATAAGCCCGATGGCCTGATTGTGAATGAGTGGGACTTGCATCGCAGCCAAGATTGGGGATTTGACCATCCCCATTGTGAGACGATGGTGAACTTTTATACCGCTGACTACATGGTGTTTTGGGTGCCTTTCAAGTCGGCTCCAACATTTTTTGGGATTGAGTTGATCCTGGTGCGGGGGGATGCGCGGGTTAGTGTGTTTGCTACCTATAATCCACAGCGCTGCTTGAGTCGCTTTACCTTGGTGCGGGAATATAAAAAAGGGACTCAGCCTATGTGGTCTTTTGACCTGTCTGTGCGCCTAAGTGCGGCTCCATTGCCCCAGACGATGGTGGGGGCGATCGCAGACGAATACGGTAAAAGCGAGTCAGAGGCTAAGGCGATTGAAACCCACTGGTTAACGGGGAGCGATCGCGCCATCATTCATTTCCCAGAAAATATTTCCTTCAATGTGCCTG
>JAYKIC010000169.1:0-5107 GCA_035284985.1 Leptolyngbyaceae cyanobacterium | reverse complement strand
TTGAACTATTCCGTGGCCTTAGGATTACTCATATAAGTAGATTTTATGATTGCTTCCCCATCCCCATCCTCCGCTTTCCGATCCTTGGCATCCTCTCCTTCGAGCCTACTCAGTCGGTTTCAAGGGGCGATCGCCGGGGCCATTTTGGGATATTTGATCGGTGATTATTATGCTGGTGCTGGCATGACGCGGCCCTGCCGTTCTACCCAAACCTTGGATTTAAGCTGGTTGTCTGAGCCAACCACACGAGGTCGGACTTCTCCCTTGTTTTACCCTAAGGATTCATGGGATGTTGCCTCTGGCACTGGAGGTGAGGGGAATGCGGCAATCGATCTATCTTTGGTTCCCTTGCTCAATGCCATGGTGGACATGGTGGATCTTGGCCTCAGCCGGGGCTACGCCTACTCAGATGCAGACCTCCAAACTTTTCAATCTATCCCCAAAAGTAGTACACAAGCCGCCCTGATCTTGTTGCCCCTGTTGTTACTCCACCACGAAAACCCGATGAATCAACGGCGGGCGATCGCCCAAGCCCTTGCCCTATGGTCAGCCCCTAGCCACTGGGAACACGATGTGATGATCCTAGGGGCCACCCTATCCACTGCATTACTCCCTACCCTAGGCATTAGTCCTGAACTAGCTCCTTCTACCCTCCATCAATCTGGGGCCGAGTTCACATGTCATTGCTTCTTGTGTCAACCCCACAGCTACGAGATGGGGCTAATGGCCCTAGTCAATCACTATCCTTCCCCCCCAATGGATGAAAACTGGTTCGCCATGACAGCTCTGTTAGGGGCTTTTCTAGGGGGGCATGGCGGATTCTACGGATTGCCCCTGAGATGGCAATATGCGATGTTAAATCGAGCGGCTGGGGGCACTGGGAGAACGACTGTTTTCCTGGATGCCATGCCAGCCAGCTCGAATTCCTCCCCAGCCATTGGCGGGAGACAAGGGGTTAACGTCTTACCCTTAGCTGGTTTGATGCAGAGGATTACCCTCCTCCTCGCTCGGTGGAGTGGGATTAACCACACCACATCCAGGGAGGGTAATACTACCTTATGGGCAACGGTGCCACCAACCGTTACTGCCCCTCGTCGGTTAGCATTGGATTTAATAGGAGGATTTACAGACCGTGCGTCCTAGATTATGTTAACCTCACTCGGGCTTTAGACGGTGTTTAGCAGAGTTTTCCAGTTGCCTTGAGGAATTTTTAGTCAAGATCACCTAAGCCGTTAGGTAAATTTAATCAATATTCCTTACCCCACCCTAAAGAACAAGCGGCAAACTATAGCGGGGGTACTAATGTTCAGGTTTGTAAGGGTTGTAGTTGCCCCTATTCTCCTAATCTTGTCCCAGGGTATGGGGCCACCCCATTGGCTTGGGGCCAAAATTAAGGACATTGCAAAATAATGCCCCTGCTCTTAAAGGTAATGTGCATCCGGAGTAGATAGGGCGATCGCCCCATGGGTGAGGGCACTTTTCCCCCAAAACACCCTACCCATGGCTTACCTAAATTGGCCCCGATGATAACAGGCATAGTTCAGGATTTCTTATCTCTATTAAGAATAAGGACCATCGGCAGAGTTGTCATTAATAATAGGAAGACTATAGTTTAGGGGTGAGAGGGGTAGCTGATTGACTGACAAAACTCAAACAGCCCTCACCCCAACCCCTCTCCCAGAGCGGGAGAGGGGCTTTCGACCCAAGACCCTGGTTTGAAGTCCCTTCTCCCCTTTGGGGAGAAGGGATTTAGGGAAGAGGGGCAAAGTTTTGTCAGTCAATCAGGAGGGGTAGTGGGTGATGGGTCAAATGGGGCTGTGAGATGGGGCCAAAGTCTTCTAGGGTTTTACTTAGGGATTGAAGTCTACTCACCGCTGCACCAGGTATGTTTAGTTGTCTAATTGCTCAACGGTTGGTGAAGTAATGAAATTATTTCGTTCATTAACACGACAAATAACGGGCCGGAAGCCACCAACCTCTGACGCAGGCAAGGCGACCTCGAAGAAGGGCGACTCATCCACATCGGATGGCAAAAAGCCTTTCAATTCGTCCTCTTTTGAACGGTCTACCACAGCCGTTACCCGTTTTTTGCAAAGCCAAGCCGATGAGTTTAAAACGGCTACCACTACCTCCTTAAATTGTTCCCCTAAAAACAGGAAGAGTAAGAAGCGCCAATACTCGTCCTCGTTGATGTTTGTGATTTCAGTGGTATCGTTAACCAGTGCCATTGGTTATCGGTTTTACAATGAACCGCAATTGGCGGTGGGTACCATTGCGCCCCAAACCTTGCGTGCTCCAGATGATGCCTTAGTTGAAGATACGGAAACTACTGAGGCCCGTCGGGAAGATGCCAGTAAGGGGGCCATCCCGGTGTTGATGATTGATCAAACGGTGAATCAGCAAATCTATCAGTCTCTTCAGCGATCGCTCACCTACGCCGATGATCTCCGCAAACAGGCCGGAACTTTTCCGTTTATTGATCCATCCATCCTTTCGGCCCGTGCCCAAAATTACCTGCGGCAAGCGCCAGAGGCGGAATGGGATGAGTTACTCGCAACGGTGGAGGGGGAGATATCCTTAAATAATGGTAGTGATTCCCTTTTAGCTCCATCAACCTTACCGAGTACTGAGGAGGATAGGGCTGGCGATGGCGAAGGAAACGATGGCGCAACCCCTTCCCTTCCGCCTCTAGTGATTCCGGTTACGCCGGATAGTACCCAGGCATCCCAACAACTGGCTACCATTGAACTGCTGACCTACCGGAGAACGGTCTCTGAGGATGATTTTTCCGTCCTCAAACAACTGATTATTCGCGCCCGCCAACGTTATACGGTTGCCCTAGCGACCCTCAACTCTGCCACCGTTGGTAAACCGACCAATTTTTATACCCCAACCTTACTCCAGTTGACGGATGATGAGTGGGAAAAAACTAAAGTGGGCATTCGTCAAGTTTTAGAACGGATTTTGACCCAAGGTGTCGCCAATGGGACTCCCGATGATTTGCGTCAACAGGCTATCTTGTTTGACATTGAGCGATATGTGCCCCAAGCTGCGATCGCCCTCACCAGTGACTTACTGTTAGGGGTAATCAAGCCAAATTTAATTAAGGATGAGGAAAAAACCCATTTATTGGCCGAACAAGCGGCCCAGGCTGTACCCCGTGAAATGGTGGAAATTCGTAAAGGGGAAATCATTGTTACTGCTGGGGAGAAAATTACCCAATCCCAGTTTGTGCTGTTGGATGCCTTTGGCCTGAGTCGTCGGGGCATCAATTGGTTAGACCTAGTGGGATTTGCCACATTGACCAGTGGGGGAGTCGCCATTTTCCTCTTTGCGGAGTATCGGTTCCGACCCAAATTGCGATCGCGGGATCATCTTCTAGTGTTGATGCTTGCCCTCACCGTTCCCCTGACCGTGGCCCTGAATATCCCATCCCCCAACTTTCCCTTAGTAGGCTTGCTGGTCGGTAGTTTCTATGGTTCAGCCTTGGGGATTACCCTGATTGCGGTGTTAGGGGTGGTGATTCCCATTGGCATGGACTTTTCCGTGAGGGCATTACTGGCTAGTGTGGTTGGCAGTATTGTGGGTACCTTGATGGCGGATCGCCTCCGGTCCCGTGAGGAATTGGCCCTGTTGGGCGGTGGGGTGGGCTTGGCCCAAGGCGTTGTATACCTGATCATTGGTCTGATTTTAAGCGTCACCACCGGATCGCTCCTGCAAACGCTGCTGGCTCCCACTTTGATCCAAGCCCTGATGGGGGTTGCCTGGAGTATTGTGGCCTTGGGTATCAGCCCTTATTTGGAACACCTATTTGATCTCGTTACCCCCATTCGGTTAGTGGAACTATCCAACCCCAACCGTCCCTTGTTGAAGCGGGTGGCATCGGAGGCTCCGGGGACATTTCAACATACCCTATTTGTTTCCAGCTTGGCGGAAGCGGCAGCGCGGGAATTGCGCTGTAATGTGGAATTGGTACGAGCTGGAACCCTCTATCACGATATTGGCAAAATGCATGACCCGCAAGGGTTTATCGAAAATCAGATGGGGGGGGGGAATAAGCACGATGTGATTGATGATCCGTGGAAGAGTGCCACAATTATCAAAAAACATGTAACGGAGGGGCTGGTGATGGCCCGTAAATGCCGTCTCCCTGGTGCGGTGAAAGCCTTTATTCCCGAACATCAGGGAACAATGTTAATTACCTATTTTTATTATCAGGCTCAGGAACGGGCGAAGGCCGATTCTACTATTGCGGTGAATGAAGCTGATTTTCGCTACGATGGTCCCATCCCCCAATCACGGGAGACGGGGATTGTGATGCTGGCAGATTCCTGTGAGGCGGCGTTGCGATCGCTCAAAGATGCCACCCCAGAGGAAGCATTAGGGATGGTCAACCGCATTCTCCGTGCCCGTTGGCAAGATAAGCAGATGATTGACTCCGGCTTGAGTCGTCAGGACATGGAGTGCATAGCTGAAATCTTTGTCCGAGTTTGGCAGCAATACAACCATAAGCGAATTCCCTACCCCAAGGCGGCCCTTTCACCCCAGACGACTTCCGTTTCTTCCTAGTGTCTGAGCCTGAGCAGAGCGGTGTAAGGTAGGGAGCAATGTCTTCGGATTTGCCAACCGTCCTATTCCAAGCCCTCTGCGCCTAGGAGTGCCGCTAGCAGGGCTTTTTGAGCATGGAGGCGGTTCTCTGCTTGGTCCCAGATGCGCGATCGCGTCCCTTCCATCACTGCATCGGTGATTTCTTCCCCCCGGTGGGCCGGTAAACAGTGCAGCACGATCGCGTCTTGATCCGCCAATGCCAATAACTCATCGTTGACCTGGTAAGGCTGGAAAATGGGGATGCGATTATCCGCTAAATCTTCCTGACCCATACTGGCCCAGACATCGGTGTAGAGAACGTGGCAGTTGGCTGCTGCCGCTTTGGGATCATCGGTGAGGGTAATGGTGGCGCGATCGCCCGCTAATGCTTTGCCCTTGGCCACAATGGCCGCGTCCGGTTGGTAATCCGCTGGACTGGCAATTACCACGTTCATGCCGACTAGGGCACAGCCTAGAATCAAGGAATGGGCCACATTATTGCCATCACCAAAATAGCTGA
>JAYKIC010000168.1:0-3385 GCA_035284985.1 Leptolyngbyaceae cyanobacterium | reverse complement strand
CCCTAAATCCCTTCTCCCAAAAGGGGAGAAGGGACTTCAAACCAGGTTCTTGGGTCGAAAGCCCCTCTCCCGCTCTGGGAGAGGGGTTGGGGTGAGGGCTGTTTGAGTTTTGTCAGTCAATCAGGTGATGGTCTGTTACTCCCATCCCATCCTGTGATTGCATCGTCAATTTGTAGGGTGGGCAGTGCCCACCTGACGACTGTCAATTCTCGATTATGCATTTTTGCACCAAGAAGGGAGTAGATACTTTTGTTTAGGCAACTTTAGACATCGTAAATACGGCACTCATCAGTATCAGGATTATCCCGACAATAGCGCTCAAATGCACTGATCGGTTTGGCTTGTTGCCGATGGGAAATCTCAGCCTGAAGTTCCTCCACAATATCCCACGCGGTGGCACAGAAGGGGGAATGAGAATCTAGATTACATTCCTCACGGGCTTGGCCAATGGCCATATCCAGACGGTTTTCAATGGTTGGAGAGGTTTGATCTTGGATGACAGAAATGTTCATGATAGTTGTGTTCCTTTATCGGATGAACGAGCCTTAGCCAGGGAAATCCCTACCCCTTTCAGAAAGTTGTCAGGTTTATAACAATAACCGATTTTGTAAATAGGGCCGGGAGAGCGAACAAAACGCAATGGGACCGAAGACTCAACTTTCCTAATCTAACTTGCTTATCACGGGTTAATCCGTACGAGGTAATACCCTTATGGGGGGGATCTCTCCCCTTGATTTTGGCAACCTTTGATGGAACAACGATTTCAGCCATCCTTAAATCCGCATAAATTTTTTAGTGGAGATTATGCGTTGTAACTATACTTACATTTCTTGTAACTGGATTAATATTTTAAGATAAAAAACTTAGATATTTGATACTAAAATTTAATTCTTTGTTTTTAGATTGGCATGGATTAGCCACTATTTTCCCCTCACTAAACGGCTATTTTTAAACAACTAATTGATTGTGAAATGTTTAACCCAAAAGGTTCAAGCAGACATATTCGATCTAAAAGATTTGACCTGAGAGGTTTGGGCTGCGATCGCCCTTCTCCCTTTTCTAGCGCGACCCCATCCCCCCAGCCGCTGCCCTGCCCTTCGACAACAAGGGCGATCGCTTGCGTTACACTGGCATTCAGACTATTTTCGTGGATTTCCGTTTAGCGGGAGTTCCTATCCCATCCTGTGTCAACTATGTTAAATCTGATCGATCAACTCGCGTCCGAACTGTCCCTCCGTCCCCAACAAGTGGAACAGGCTCTCGCCCTCTTTGCGGAAGGGGCAACCATTCCCTTCATTGCCCGTTACCGTAAAGAGCGGACGGGGGAAATGGATGAGACTCAGCTTCGGCAGTTGAGCGATCGCCACACCTATCTCACCGAGTTGGCCGATCGCAAAACCACCATTCTCAAGTCGATTGAGGAGCAGGGCAAGCTGACGGATGAATTGCGGCGGGCGATCGCCACCTGTTTGTCTAAGACGGACTTAGAGGATTTGTATTTGCCCTATCGCCCCAAGCGGCGCACCAAGGCTACGATGGCACGGGAAAAGGGGTTACAACCCTTGGCCGATTGGATCGCTGCCCTAAATCAGCCCCAAGGAAAATCCGTATCGCTGGAGGATGAAGCCGCTCAGTATGTGACCGATGAGGTGGCCACGGCGGCGGAGGCGTTGCAGGGGGCGGCGGATATTTTGGCAGAGGCGATCGCCGATGATGCTACGATTCGGGCCTGGTTCCGGGAGCATTTGTTGGCGAAGGGAATGGTGGTCTCCAAAATTAAGGAAAAGGATCACCCGGAAGGCTCCACCAAGTTTGAAATGTATCGGGATTATGCCATCAGTGTGAAGGCGATCGCCCCCCATAATTTGCTGGCCCTATTTCGAGGTCAAGCGGAAAAAATTCTCTCATTTGATCTAGATTTTGATTTGGATGAAGTATTGATCTATTTGGAGCAGCGGCAAATTCGCACCAAAATTCCGGCGGTGCGCCAGTTTTACCAAACGATGCTGAAGGATGCTTTCACCCGTTTGATTAAAAATTCCGTTACCAGTGATGTGTTGACCCAGAAAAAGCTAGAGGCGGATATTGAATCCATTCGCACCTTTGAGGTGAATTTGCGGGAGTTATTGTTGTCCAGTCCGGCAGGGATGAAGCCCACGTTGGGGATTGATCCCGGATTTCGCACTGGGTGCAAGGTGGCGGTGCTGGACCAAACGGGCAAATTTCTCGAATTTAAGGCCATTTATCCGTTTCAGTCCGATCGCCAAAAAGCTCAGGCTGTGGAGGTGCTCACCCGTTTTATCACCCAGTATCAGGTGGAACTGATTGCCATCGGTAATGGCACGGCGGGACGGGAAACGGATGGGTTTGTGGGGGAGGTACTCAAAACCTTGGATCGCCAGCCCATTAAGGTGATGGTGAATGAGGCGGGGGCTTCAGTGTATTCGGCCAGTGAGGTGGCGATCGCTGAATTCCCTGATTTAGATATCACCGTGCGGGGGGCCATCAGCATTGCCCGTCGGCTGCAAGATCCCCTGGCGGAATTGGTGAAAATTGACCCCAAGTCCATCGGGGTCGGGCAATATCAACACGATGTGGATCAGAAATTGCTGAAGAAAAAGTTGGAAGAAACGGTGGAAAGTTGCGTAAACTACGTCGGGGTGGATTTAAATACGGCATCGAAGGAATTACTGACCTTTGTGTCCGGCCTCTCCAGCACCGTTGCCAATAATATCATCGCCTATCGTAATGACCATGGAGCTTTTGGCGATCGCCGTACCCTGCTCAAGGTCAGCAAATTAGGGCCAAAGGCGTTTGAACAATGTGCCGGATTTCTCCGCATCCGCGATGGCAAAAATCCCTTGGATAATACGGCGGTCCATCCTGAAAGTTATGGTGTGGTGGAAGCGATCGCCACCGATCTGAAGTTGCCCTTGGCGGAACCGATGGCGATCGCGGCCAACCTCAGCCCCAATGATCTCAAGCGTTACGTTACCACCACCATCGGTTTACCCACCCTCAAGGATATTCTGGCAGAATTGGCCAAACCGGGCCGTGACCCCCGTGCCCAGTTCACCTACGCCACCTTCAAAGAGGGCATCAACGAAATGGCCGACTTAAAAGAGGGAATGCAGTTGGAAGGAGTAGTGACCAATGTGGCCAATTTTGGCGCATTCGTGGACATTGGAGTCCACCAAGATGGCTTGGTGCATATTTCCCAGATGGCGGATCGGTTTATCTCTGATCCCAAGGAGATTGTCAAAGTTGGGCAGGTGGTAAACGTACGGGTAATGGAGGTGAATGAAAAACTCAAGCGGATTAGCCTGTCGATGCGGAGTGAATCCCCATCATCGCCGCCGAGAGGCCGGAGCCATCATCAAGACAG
>JAYKIC010000167.1:0-12684 GCA_035284985.1 Leptolyngbyaceae cyanobacterium | reverse complement strand
CCCCAACCCCTCTCCCAGAGCGGGAGAGGGGCTTTCGACCCAAGAACCTGGTTTGAAGTCCCTTCTCCCCTTGTGGGAGAAGGGATTTAGGGATGAGGGGAAAAGTTTTGTCAGTCAATCAGCCTTGTTTAGACAAGATCGATTCTATCCATGTTTCGAGGGCCAAAAAAGAGGAAGTAGATTCATCAGAGCATCCCATAGAAGCGCTTTTTGGATTACTCATGATGATAGCGTTGTTAGGATTCTACAGTGCCCATACATTAACAACCGCTATACCCTTTGGCCATTCCCCTGCTAGAAATGTCCCGGCTTTAAATCCGAATCAGCCGTATTAGTAGGATATTATTTCCAGATAATTTTATTATCCCTTGAAATTCACTCACTGAGTTAAGAGTCTTGGTTCAAAATATTCAAGTTACGTTGAACCATATCTTCCATGACTTTCGTTAAGTGGGCTACGGTGCCAGGGCGATCGCCCCGATAGGCTCCATAATACTCTTTGAGATTCACAGGCTTTCCCACTTTAATTAAAACCTTGCGACGGGCTTTGGGAGTAGGATAGTCAATTTTAAATACCTGGCGTTCAAGCCGGATCAAGGTATCCAGAAAACGTTCTGGGGTTGGGGCTGCCGCCACATACCCATCATAAATGGCATCAAAGTTAAGTAAGCTAATCGTAACCTGTTGCATTTTCTCATAGGTCCAAAATGGATCATTGACTAAGGTTTTTCCCTTTGTCTCCAGAAGATATTGAATTTTATAAACCCGTTCCCGTAGAAGCTGGTGGTCATTGATAGAAATTTCTAATATCTGTTCACAGCTTTCTAACAAGTGATTTCTAAGGCGATCAATCCGTTCGTTCCAAGAGAGTTTTGTAACGTCGCTGGTGTCCAATCCATGCTCTACCTCAAATTGATTAATCACCCGTTCAGCGATCGCCCGTAAGCGCTGATAAAAAGTCAGACTTCTAGTGCGAGATGGAGATAGTTCTAACGCCTTTTCTAGGCCAATCAATGTTTGATCAATGACTGGAACCATATTGCTAATATAGCGATACTTGATGCTAATAGGAATCACGTATAAATCGGGAATCTCATCGCTTGTTTTAGCGATTTTATTCAGACCTTGAAAGGCCATTTGGATACCACCAACCCGAAAAGGAGTGACGACATCGTTCTGAAACGAACAGCCCCCTTCCGGAAAAATGACCAAACGGTGGCTAGGGCTGCTCCACAAACGGATCGTTTCAGCAACACTAGCGCGATCGCCCAACCCTCGCCGCACCGAATAGGTGCCCAACCGCTGAATCAGTGGCCCCTCTAGCCCTCGAAATCGTTCTTGGGCGGCCAAAAAATGAAACGCCATCTCCACCCGGGCCGACAGGAGAAAAATGGAAATCCAATCATCAAAAAAGGAGGGATGGTTGGATAACAACAAAATTCGCTCCCTCTGCAAGGACTTTAATATGGCCAAGCTGGTAGGATCAACGTCCAACATCATGCGACACCAAAAGCGACCATACAGCGGCACAATCCACTGACAAACACGGACCAATGCAGGGTTTAGGCGAGGAGGATAGAAAGGGGCGGCTGGCATTATGGCGTACTAGGTAAAACTTTAGAGAGGAATCAACGGTAAGATTTTTGAGATGAACCGCAAGGGTTGCAGTAGAGCGGTACAGTAGTTTGATGATAGGATATCGCTACCGGAATGTGACTTTAGTGTCAAAGTAACAAGGTTGATCATCAAGTACGATCGGTAAGTCAATTAAACTTAAACTTTTGAGAAGTCTCTCAGGGTTTAAGTCTAAATTTTAATTGCGCTGAGTTATTTTGCATGAACATGTTACAAAGCTTGTGTCGTATTCGTTTCACTCTAACCGTTACTTCATAATTAATTGGATAGGTATTGGCATCCATGAAGCCTTATCTTGCTGCTGCAATCCAGATGAATAGTTCGCCCGAATTGGCGAAGAATCTTAACCAAGCCGAGGATTTGATTGATTTAGCCGTGCGCCAGGGAGCTACCCTGGTGACACTGCCAGAAAATTTCGCGTTTTTGGGGGAAGAAGCTCTCAAAATAAGTATGGCCGATCAGATTGCGACAGAAAGTGAGCAATTCTTGAAAACGATGGCCCAACGCTACCAAATCACCTTGTTTGGGGGTGGTTTTCCTGTACCGATTAAGCAGGATAAAGTGTACAACACTGCTTCATTATTTGGTCCAGAGGGAACCCAGTTGGCAACCTATAAAAAAGTACACTTGTTTGATGTAAATTTGCCCGATGGCAACACCTATCAGGAATCGCACACGGTACTTTCTGGTACTGAGTTACCGCCTGCGTACCAGTCTGATACGTTTGGCACTTTGGGGTTATCGGTTTGTTATGATGTCCGATTTCCAGAACTGTATCGCCATTTGTCGAAACAGGGGGCTGATGTGTTGCTCATTCCAGCAGCATTTACCGCGTTTACAGGCAAGGATCACTGGCAAGTATTGCTGCAAGCCCGCGCCATTGAAAATACTTGCTATGTCATTGCTCCAGCCCAAACCGGAAAACATTATGCCCGACGGCAATCCCACGGTCATGCGTTGATTGTGGACCCGTGGGGCACCATTCTGGCGGATGCGGGAGATAAACCGGGTGTGGCGATCGCCCCCATCGATCCGGCCCGCGTTGCCCAAGTTCGTCGGCAAATGCCATCCCTTAATCACCGGGTCTTTGGTTAATGATTGGTTGCCCCATCGGTAGCATGGTGGGCGGGTGGTCAGGGAGCGGGTAGCGTTTGGCAACGCCGCCCCTTGTTCCCCCTTGAAAACCCCCATCAGCATTGATAGCCCCAAGACCAAGTGCTTAGCGCTCAGGCTCTTCAGCTTGATATCTTGGGCGGTGGAGGTCTTGTAGCGTTCCTACCATGGCTGTTGCCATTGAACCGATGATTACGCTGATGGGTAACCATTACAAGGAAGGTGATTTTTCTAGCGCTGATTCCACTGTTGCTCGGCACTGGCGATCGCCTCCTCCACGGTTTGTTGCCCCAGCATTGCCCCCTGTAGGTTTTCGTAGATGATTTTCTGCAATAACTTCACGTCTTCCATGGCCGGAATTAACACTTGCCCCTCATCCATCTGGGCGGCACTGACAAGACGAGCGCGATCGCCTGGAGTTGCCTCATCCGGCTCCGTAGTGAAATAGGGGTCCGTCAACGCCGCTTGGGTAGAGGGCAACACATTCGCCGCCTTGGCAAAGCTCAACTGATTGGCATCATTGGTGAGGTAGAGGGCAAAATCCAAGGCCGCATCCGGCACATCGGTCGCTTGGGGAATCACCACATTCATCGCCGCCACGTTGATAGCTCCCGTATCTCCGGTAATTTGGGCCGAAGTGGCAGATACGGCGGCAATGGACGGCGCATTTTTAGCAATGGTATCCAGAAAATAGGGACTGGAGGACACCATTGCCGTTTCCCCTGCCTGGTACAGTTCCACGCCGCGCCGATGCCCCTGGGTCAATACATCACGGGGCAACAATTCTGCCTGGTACAAATCTACCCAGTACTGAAACGCCGCCTTGCCTTCCGGCGTATTGAAGGCCGCATTACCGTCTCCATCCACCAACGTCACTCCCATTTTCACCAAGGATTGCAACACATCTGCCGCATCATCCGCCACAAAGGTGATAAAAAAAGCGTATTTGCCCGTGGTGTCTTTGATGGTTTTAGCCGCGATCGCCAACTCCTCAAAGGTACGGGGTGGAGTCTCTATTCCCGCTTGGTCCAGCAAATCCTGATTGTAAATCGTCACATTCGTGGTGAGGTACCACGGCAAGCCAAAACTCTCATTGTTTAGGGTATTAGCCTGCCAAATTTTGGGTAGATACACCGATTTTTCCGCATCTGCCGCCGTGCCATCCAGGGGCATCCAAGCATTACGACTCGCCAACTGGGAGGCAAAATCGGGGTTGAGATTGACCACATCCGGAGCCGTTCCCGCCGATACGGCGGTGAGAATTTTGCTCTGCATATCCCCCCAAGGGACATCAACCCAGCGCACGGTCGTACCTGGATTCTCTGCCTCGTATTCAGCAATCAGGGTATTGAAGTAATCCGTAAAGTCTGGCTGGAGCTGCATCGTCCAAAACTCCACTTCCTGGGTTTGAGAACCATCGGTATTGGTGGCAGCCGAATTGTCAGCAGGAGGAGACTGACCGCAACTGCTGATCCCAACCATGATTACGCCTAATCCCGCCCATTGTCCGAGTTGTTGCCATCTTCCCATAATTCCCACTATCTCCTAGTTCAACCTAATGTTGAGTATTGACAACCCACATCACAGCAAATTTGCACGTAGAAAGCATCTTAGCTTGAGTGAGTAAATTTCAGGCGATGACTAGCAGAATAGATTAGGCAGACCGCTGATTATGCAACCATCGGGTCAAATCCTCCGGGCAACTGAAATTCAGTAACGTGTCAGCAAGAACTTCTAATTCATCGAGGGTTAGTTGTTGGACTTGAGTCAGAAGGTCATCAGGAAGGGGGCCGACCTGTTGAATCAGTAACCGGATGATGAGCGATCGCTCTCGTTCAGCCCCCCTTTCCATCCCCCTTTCTATCCCCTTGACCTCTGCCTCCTGAATCGCGGTGTTCATCACATTGTTGAAATCTCGATAGGCTTTCAGATTTGATTGATAAACATCCTGTTCTTCAGGGGAAAAGTTAGCAATTTCCGCCACTTCAAACAATTCTCCAAAAATGGGTTCATCAATGGGCTGAGGTCGCTGAGTTAGCTCCGGCAAGTGGCGAAAGAGAAACAACCACTTATCCTCACGGGTAGTCAGTTGATCGATGACTTTGTTAAATTTAGGTAATTCAATATAGATAAAAGCAAGTTTATCGTAGAACTGATGGCCCGCATCATCCTTTAGCGTGACTCGATGAATCCAGTTAGGGGATGGTTGCTGTTGGCTAATGATAAAGTTGAGTACCGAAATAGTATAGATCGGGGGTAGGCGGTAATCCCAGTCCCCTCGATTGGATTGTTCTTGAATCGGGAAAGTTGCATAAAATAAGCTTCTATCTTTGAAAAAACCTTGTCGAGTGCGCTGCATTTCAACAATGAATTGATCCCCATTAATCCCTTCACAAAAGACATCAAAAATAGCACGACGATCAAAGGGAGTCAGGCCCAAATTCTCATTATTTTTGAAGGAAAGATCCGTGATTTGATGATGTTGAGGCAAAAGCGTATTGAGAAAGTCGATGGTGAACTGCTTATTCGCTTCAGTGCCAAAGACGCGCTTAAAGCCAAAATCAGTCAGGAGGTTGATATATCGATCTTTGAAGAGAAAAACCATGGGAGGTACTCGTTTTTCAAAACAAATTTATTATAGTACATTTGATAAGAAAAGAATACCTTTGACCGTGATAACGACAGGCTCGTAGGAACGCAACCCGTCCTTGAGTATCCAAAAACAACGCTGAAGTCACTGGAATCTTGACAATCCAGGGTACAGATTCATGCCATATAGCCCTAATCATGGGATAGAAAAAGCGATGGATGTGTATTCTTTGCCAAAAAGGGGAATTCTAAGTCTGATCTCTTCACTTTTTCAGGAAATATCTATCTTTCAGAGCCTATGAATTACCCACTGGTCAATACTGCCAAGCTCCAAGCGGCCTTAAGTCAGCACGTTACCGTTATTCTCCAACTACTGCAAAATACGCCTGTGCAGCGTTCCGTTAATCTGGCTTTAGTACAGGAGTCGTTGCGAAAAGCGATCGCCCCCACCTTTGATATTGTGTTTGCCGGAGCCTTCAGTGCGGGAAAGTCGATGCTGATTAACGCCCTACTGGAGCGGGAATTGCTCTACAGTGCCGAAGGTCACGCCACCGGAACCGAGTGTTTGATTGCCCACGCTGAACCGGAGCAGGAGCGGGTCGTTCTCACTTTTCTAAGCGAGGCGGATATTCAGGCTCAGGTTGTGACTTTGGCGGAAAAATTGGGGATTGAGTCGGCAACTCTCGCCAACTGGCGGCAGGTACGCGATCGCTGTCTCGCTATCATTCAAGCCGAGGGGGGTGAAAGCAAGTCGGAACGGGCAAAACAGGCTAGTGGCTTGCGCTATTTGTTGGAGGGGGCGGAGCAGAATGGCGATCGCATCCATGCCTCCGAACATCAAACCTTCTCGATGGAGCAGTTTAATTTCAACAACTTACAGGAAGCCGCCGCTTATGCCCGTCGTGGGGCCAACAGTGCGGTGCTGAAGCGGATTGAATATTTCTGTCACCATCCTCTGTTACAGGATGGCAACGTCTTAGTCGATACGCCAGGAATTGACGCTCCGGTGAAGCAAGACGCAGAACTGACCTACCGTAAAGTGGAGCATCCCGACACCTCGGCAGTGGTGTGTGTGCTCAAACCTGCATCAGTGGGTGACATGACCATGGAGGAAACCCAGCTATTGGAGCTAATTCAGGGCAATCCAGGCATACGCGATCGCGTTTTCTACGTGTTCAACCGGGTAGACGAAACCTGGTACAACACCCAACTACGGCAACGGCTCGAACGATTACTGGATGAGCAATTTCCTGATTCCGATCGGGTTTACAAAACCAGTGCTCTGCTGGGATTCTACGGCAGTCAGTTACGCCAGACGACGGAGGGCGATCGCTTTGGGTTGAACACCCTATTTGCCGATAGCGTCAAAGGCTTGGGTGGCGAAGAAGAAACACCTCAATTTATCAACGAGTTCAATCGCTATTGTGCCAGTTCCGGTAAATTGCCTGCCCATCGCTTCCGCATCGATATCCGCAGTTATGAGTCGCCCAACGACAACTATGTGCGGGTATTGAGCGAACAGGGGAGTCCGTTGGTGGAACAGTTGATTCTGGATAGCGGCATTGATAGCTTTCGGACTGCCATTACCCGTTATTTAACCGAGGAAAAACGACCGCAATTACTGATGAATTTGGTAGATGACCTCACTCCCATCTATACCCAGTTGCGGCAGCATTACCTAGAGGCTTGGCATGAATTGCAGCGCCAACCCCAGGATGTAGACGCGATCAAGGAGCAAGAACTGGGGCAACTCGGTCAGGAATTGCGGCAGGTGGGGGAAGCCTTCCAGCGGGATATGGAAATGGTGGTGAATGAGGCGATCGCCAGTGCCACCAACGCCGGATTTGAGAAGGACTTCCAGCACTTGCAGGCTAGGATGGTCAGCTGTTTGGACGAATTGCTCAACACCTTTTCTGTAGGAGATGTCCACCGTCGCGCTCAAGGCAGCCACCGTCGCAATTCTGTGGTGCCCCTGTTAGGGATTCTCTCAGAAGCTTTTTACTATCTCGCCAATGGTTTGGAAGATACCCTGGTGGAGTGTGCCAGCCAAATCAGCCACGAATTTTTTCATCGGCTCAAGACCCATGTGAAAAAGCAGGAGTATCATCGCCAGTTGCATCGCTTGCTGGGACATGATGCCCAAATTACCCACACCCTTGATGCCGTCTGTACCGCTGTTACCGAGGCGCTGACCAGTGAGGCCCGGATTGAGTGCGATCGCTATGTGCGGGAGCGGCCCGAATTTTTCGATGAGGAAACCGCCTCTATCTGGCAACTGCGCCAAACCTTGCAACAAGCCTGTGCGGGTTACGATTACCACAACATGGTCGAAGCCGAAGATGCGATTCGCCAAGTCCTCAAAATCGACTTTGAGCAAAAAGTACAAGACACCATCCTCCGCACCTTCCGCCAAACCATCAACCAAACCCTCAATACCCACCTCCGCGTCGCCGCTACCCAACAGGTAGATTTAATCCTGCGCCAATATGATGATGCCCGAATTCACCTAGCCAAAATTCTAGAGAAAGAAGCTACTGAAAAAATCCGTCGCCAACAACGACTGCAATCCCAATTTCAAGAACAAATTGATGTCTTTAATGGGGCGATCGCTGGACTCAATGAATGTATTGAACAGTCGAAAATTGACCGGGAATTAATGGGGGCGATCGCCCTCTAATTCCACTCGTAGGTTGGGTTAACACAAGGAAACCCAACCTAACCGATAAATTCTAATCTAGTTATCAGGACAGAAAATAATGAAACAGAAAACTAGACAGCTTAATAGTGATGATGTTCTTTTGATTGAAGACAGCAAATTATGGTTGATAGTAAAAACAAAAATTTTTCTTTTTAAAGATTTTTTGACAGCTATCCCAGCACATCTAGGAATTCATGATGAGCATAAAATGGCATGGCTTAAGGATGGTGTTGAATGCAAGGTGCTTGCTCCCAAACACGATTGGCAACCAGGAAAAATTAGGATCAAGATTGAGTTTATTCCTGATGAGATAGAAGAAGATATAGACTCTCAACAGAACGCGAACGTAACTACCGACTCATCCCTTGATGAGATTCGACAGCGAATCAAAACCGAACCTAGTCAAGTAAGTTGAACCCAAGATCAAACAAATAATATTGAGTTCACAGATCGAACACGTATCCAGATTAACCAAGTATTACTGAAAGGGAAAAGTGGTGGATAAACCAACAACAATGAATGTTAGTCAAGATGATCTCATTGCATTCTATCATCCTAAGATAGATAACCGAAAACCAGAGATTATAAAAGTTGAGTACATTACAGAATCACTTGAGGAGCTTATTGATGGAATTCAGATAGAAGAATTATTAAATGAGCGGTTAAAGTCCAAGGAGATAACTTTACCAGTTGTATATCAGTACCACTCTAAAGGTGTACGTCATGCTTCTCAGGGTAGACAATATTGGTTTAAAGATGGACTTAAATGTGAACTTCTTAACTTTGGGAATCAATCATGGCAGAAAGGGAAGTTTCGGATCAATCTGAAGGTTGAAATGGAGTTTATCCCCGACAAGGTTGAATCTGAGGATTCTACTGAGGATGAAAAATCTCACGATAATAGTTCTCCTCTTGATGAAATCAGGCGATCAATGCAGTAGGCGATCGCCTCTAGCATTAAACTAATTTCAGCAGACGCGATCGCTTCCAAGCTAACTCGTGAAAGGAATAGGGGCGATCGCCATGAAAACCTATCTTGATTCTGGCGTTCTGATTACAGTCTTTGCCATAGAGCGATCGACTAAACCAATGCATTATGCCTGATCCAGAACCGAAGCAACCAAAATTAGATGGGGAGAAAGACTTAGGTGACGCATCTCCTCTTGATGGTATTCGCAGTATGAAGAATTAGGGATGTACTACAACGATGAACCAACATGAAGTGAACTCAAATCTGAATGACGCTGAAGTGATCTCACTATTGCGATCGAGCGATTATTCAGAAAAACCAGAAACATTCAAAGTATCTACATTGCTCCAAATCTTATCGAAGCTTTTTGAAAATAGGTATATGGAAGAGGTGATAGAGGAAACGTTTTCTGGACAACACTTTAATTTTCCACCATCTTATCAATTGAAAATAGATGACGAAACGAGAATCATTAGTCAGAAATGGTGGCAAGATGGGCTTGAGTGTGAGGTATTACGATTGGGAAATGAATCTTGGAAGCGGGGAAAAGTACGATTGAAGGCAACCATTACACTGGAGTTTGTGCCTGAAGAACAAGCACAAGCTAGTGATAACCAAGTAGAAGATTCTCCCCTAGATAAATTTCGGCAGAGTTACTAAATTAACCTATTACAAATGTTATCCAAGAAAAAAACACCTCGAATTCCGATTCCCAAAGCTGTGCGCGATTACGTGTTAAAACGCGATCGCCATTCTTGCCAACACTGTGGGAATCAACAAAACTTGAGCGTAGACCATATCAAACCTATCAGTAAAGGCGGCAGTAATGATCTGAGTAACTTTCAAACTTTGTGTCAGCGGTGCAATTCTAAAAAGGGCGATCGCCCTTCATTAAAGCGATCCAAATTCCTGGGGCTTTAGTTTATTCTCGAATCAGAATCAAAATACTAAAAATTCGCTTTAACCTCGCAGGTCAAAGCGCTGATTCAGCAATCTTACTATCAATAAACAGCAGCAACTACGCCACTAAACCATGCAAGGAGTCCAGAAAGAAAGAAGATAAACAATTTTATCTATTCTGTATTTACCGTTACCGATCTAGACAAGATAGTCAAGGGATCTAAATATTTTTTCACAGTTGAAAATAGCCCAAGATCAGGAGCAATCAGGAATCAATGGGTTGGGGCAATGATTCGGGGTTTGCAAAGGGGATGGGATACATAGAAGAAATGCTGGGGAAAACGATCGCCCAAAGCAACCTTGACTTGAGCGACTAATCCATCATCAATGGTGACGGAACCCTGTTTTGCTTCATCTTCCGGTCTAGTGTGGGCGATCGCATGAACCACTTCATCTGCATAATATTCCCCGGAAATGGTGAATATTTGTACTTCTAATTCTAAAATTATCTCAAGCAGGGCCACGAGATCCTTCTCCTAACGAGTTTCCAGACATCCCAGCCTAATCTAAGTCGTTGGTGTCAGTTAATAGTTGCCTTTTGCGTTCCTGCAATTGCAATAAAATTTCAGCATGGCGATCGCGAGTAATGGGATAAAAATAGGCCAAAATAACACCTCCTAGTAAACAGAGGGTAGGGAAAGGGCCAATGACTAAACGAATGGCAAACAGGGCTGAATCAGGCTGTATCGGCAAGGCTTCCCCTGGAACGGCGGCGACAAATCCTGCCCGTTCCAAGGCTTGCCCTACGACAAAAATACCAGCGGCATAACCGATTTTTTGCAATAGGGTCATAAACGAATAAAATATCCCTTCCCGCCGCTCTCCCGTTTCTAATTCGTCCAGTTCAATCACATCGGGCAACATTGACCAGGGCACAATGTAAGCCGTAGCCACACCAAAACTGGCGCACAATGCCAAGAAATATAACAGCCCGGTTTGGCCAGGTTGTAGGAAAAAGAGAAAACTTTGGATCACAATCCAAAATCCCATGCCTAAGAAATAAAGCCCTCGTTTGCCCATTTTTTTACAGAGGCGATCGCACACAAATAGCATAGGAATCGCACAACCTTGGACTAATAGGGCGACTAAAAAATAGGAGTTCAAACCCATCCAACTTTGGACAAAAAAGGGAATATTAGAGGCAGTAACTTGGAGGGCTAGCCAAGATAACAAATAAATGCCAATGACATACAAGAAAGGCCGATTACTAAAGGCTATTTTGAGTTGTTTAGAAAACGGAATGGGGGGATTTTCAATTGGGGATTTGGGATTTGGAGTTTCGGCAGCAGTCTTAGTGAAAGAGGGAATATTGAGGTGGGGACGGGTGCCCCAAATGCACCAATAGAGGGGGAGAGTGGCTAAAATTGCGCCGATGATGCCAATGGTCAGGTATTGCGATCGCACCTCCGAAATCCAACCGCTAATAACCAGGCCCAGCATTAAGCCAAATACCGCTCCCCCCAAGGAAAAGGACAGGCGAAAACTGTTGAGACTGGTGCGTTCATCGTAATCCTGGGTCAATTCGGGGGTAAGGGCCGCGTAGGGCAAGTTGATGGCGGTGTAGGCAGTGAAGAAAACTAGAGAAACTATCACGTAGTACAGAAATTTTAGGGTAGGACTTGCCACTGGGGGCACCACCCACATCAAGGCAAAACTGATGCCAAAGGGAATGGAACCAAACAACATCCAAGAGTGTCGCCGCCCCCAACGAGATTGGGTGCGATCGCTCAGAAAACCTACCATTGGGTCCGTAAGAGCATCCCACACTTTACCAATCAGTAATACCGTACTGGCTAGGCCCGGACTCAATCCGGCCACATTGGTCAGAAAAATCAGAAAGGAGAAGACCACTAAGTTCGCGGTCAGACCCGCGCCCATATCCCCAGCACCAAAGGCAAGTTTGGCACTGAGGGGAAGTTTTGGGGTAAGGGGGGGAGAGGGGTGAGTCATGGTGGGTGAGTGGGTAGGTGAGTGGGTAGATGAGTGGGTAGATGAGTGGGTGAGTGAACGGATGAGTTGGGTGGGCGATCGCAACTCAAAATGGATTAGTCCAAAACCCAAATTTTAAAATCACGATATTTTTCTGATCAATTCAAGATCCGATCAAGATCCGAATCAGTTTCAAGATTAGATTATGAACCCAATCGCCCTGCTCTTGCTATGATGCTTGTCAATGTTACAAATCAACCCCGTTCTCAACATCTCTTTGTTAATTAAAGGCGCATCAAGGCTAGCGAACCATGTCTGATCTTTATGTATCTTGGGCCGATTATCACCAAAAAGTAGAACAATTAGCGGCGATCGTCCATTCGTCTGACTGGGATTTTAATCAAATTGTTTGCATTGCCAAGGGAGGCTTACGGGTAGGGGATATATTTGCCCGTATTTTTGACCAACCATTGGCGATTCTCTCCACCTCTTCCTACAGTGGCACAGGGAATCGGGTTCGAGGGTCAATTGTGTTTTCCCGTGATCTGTCCATGACGACGGCTAATTTAGGTAGCCATATTCTCTTGGTAGATGACTTAGCTGACTCAGGCATTACATTAAAACGAACGGTAGATTGGTTAAAGCATCACTATGGCTTTTACATTGACGAAATTCGGACAGCCGTGTTGTGGTATAAGGATTGCTCGGTCATTAAACCGGATTACTATGTAGATTATTTAGCGGATAATCCCTGGATTCACCAACCCTTTGAAAAATATGAGGACATGAC
>JAYKIC010000166.1:0-5936 GCA_035284985.1 Leptolyngbyaceae cyanobacterium | reverse complement strand
TTGAAAACGCAATAAAAAAGGAGACGATGGAGCCGAAGACTGAGACATAAAAACACGAGGAGAAGATATGGGCACTGGCCATCAACGATGCAGAAAAGTAGTGCTACAGAGAGAAATATCCCGTGTTTGAACAACGAAGACTTCATGACAAAGTCGTCCCAATTCCCATCAACTCAGGAAGGCTTAGTACCGTTCCGTAAACCATGAATGAATTAAAGACCCCAGGCACCGAGTTAGGAAAATTCCAACATTTTTCCGCTAATAAATCCGTAACATATAATAAGCCGAGAAAAATGTAGTTAAGCTAACATTTTTCCGCACTTTTATGTACTGTTTACATCGTTAACGGAACTCTAAATCTAGGAATGTCATCAGTTTATGAAATGTTGTTCACAACCTAAATTTCTGGGCAATAAAAGCTTTGGTCTCCCGGTTGCAGTCCGCTAAAACCCGTAGACTCGCTATGCGTTTTCTGCATTGGCGATCGCTGTGCCTTCCTCTGTTTTTCTAGATTTTCTTCAATACCTCGTCTAACAATCCTTCACAAGCATCCTGTAACAGGTCAATCACATAATTGAACCCTGCTTCGCCCCCATAATAGGGATCGGGCACTTCATCATCACTATGGTGCCGACAGTAGTGGCACATCAGTCGAACGCGATCGCCATATTGCCCTTGACGGTCGAGCCTTAGAATATCCTGATAGTTGCTTTTATCCATGGCCAGGATCAAATCAAACTGATCAAAGTCCTCTAGAACAAATTGGCGCGATCGCCCCGATAATCTAATGCCCTGACGTTTGGCCGCTGCCGTCATGCGACTATCGGGGGAACTGCCAATGTGATAGCTAGAGGTACCCGCCGAATCACACTCAATCTGGTTTGTCAATTGTCGCTGTTCTAGCAGATGATTCATAATGCCTTCCGCAGAGGGCGATCGGCAGATATTCCCCAAACAAACAAACAAGAGTTTATAAGGCTTTGTTTCCATAAATGGAATGAACTCCTAGGAGAAGTGCTATAGTATGATTAATACTCCTACTTAAGAGTACTAGGGCATGTGGCTCAGTGGATAGAGCATCAGATTCCGGTTCTGAGGGTCGGGGGTTCGAATCCCTCCATGCTCGTTTGGAGAGATATGAGGAAAAACATATCTCGACTTAGCAATTTGATGATTGGCTTTGTGGTAATTCCTAGCTCTTCTCTCTGGTTAACGCCAGGGATGGGGTATGGCTCGACACCTGCCTAAAGGTTAAAGGATGGATAGGGTTTCTGGCTGGATTTGTCCGATGAAACTGATGCTTGAGAAGCTTTTTAGCGATCGAGCTACCCTCGCCATTGGACACTGTATTTCATTTAGATGAGTTGCTCTCTAAAGTTTAACCCTGGCTGAGGTGAAAGCCGGATAAACCCACCCGGGTGGACGGTCATCCCGACCACCATAACCTCGCGTCCAACGTTAGAATAAGCAGTCAAGATGGGTGTTCAACGTATTGAGGTACTAAGGACACTTTCTGTAAAGACTACTATAGACTTGCACCAAAGCAGTATGCAGAGAAAGGTTATGGCAGCGCAGATGTCCTCGATCATGGTTCGTGTGGTGGCGATCGCCCTCAGTCTAGTCGCCCTAGTGACGGCTCCATTGATGGCGGAGGCCACGCCGATTCCCCTGTTAGCCCAGGTTCCCATTGTCCCCCATAGTTTTGTCGCGGATGCCGTTAGCAAAGTGGGCGAATCCGTGGTGCGAGTTGACACGGAGCGGATCGTGACCCGCAGTATTAACCCCTCGCCCTTTTTTAATGATCCCTTTTTTGATGATCCATTTTTCCGTCAGTTTTTTGGCGATCGCCCCCAATTTTCCCAACCCTACGAACGGGAAGAGCGGCAGCAAGGCCAAGGGTCCGGAGTAATCATTGATCCGGATGGCATTGTTCTCACCAACGCCCATGTGGTAGCGGATGCGGATACCGTAACCATTCGCTTGAAGGATGGCCGCACCTTTGATGCCACTGTTCTAGGGGTGGATTCCCTAACGGATTTGGCGGTGGTCAAAGTGAGTACAACGGCCCCTCTCCCCGTTGCGGCTCTTGCTGACTCCGATCAGGTGCAGGTGGGGGATTGGGCGATCGCTGTGGGTAATCCGCTGGGATTGGATAACACCGTCACCCTTGGCATTGTCAGCACCCTGAATCGTTCCAGTGCAATGGTGGGGATTCCCGATAAACGTCTTGACTTTATCCAAACCGATGCCGCCATTAATCCTGGTAACTCCGGTGGTCCCTTGCTCAACGCTAGTGGTGAGGTTATCGGGATCAATACCGCCATTCGAGCCAACGCCAATGGTATCGGCTTTGCTATTCCCATCAATAAAGCAAAGGAAATTACCCCTCGGTTAATCCAGGGTGAAAAGGTTTCCCATCCTTACATTGGGGTACAGATTGCCAATTTCACTCCAGATCTCGCTAGAGCTAACAACAGTGACCCCAATGCCACCATGATTCTGCCTGAAGTGGAAGGGGTAATTATTACCGGGATTTTACCGGGTACCCCTGCGGCTGATTCGGGGTTACGGCGGGGTGATGTGATTACCCAAGTGGACAGTGCAATCATTACAGAAGCCACGGAGCTACAGGAACTTGTGGATCAAACTAGGGTGGGTCAAGTGTTACGATTGACCGTATTAAGGGGCGATCGCACCCTATCCCTTGACGTGAGTACTGCGGAACTTCAAAATTAGCAGCTCTTGGTTTATACCCAAAGTTCAAACCATTCTCACTCAAACTTTATTAGGGACACTGTATATTTACTTAGTCTTTACAGCCATTCATAGAGGATAAGGCAATAATTGGATTGAGTGTTGCACAGCTCGTCTCTCAATAAACCCGACGCTTTATTGCTCGGGTTTTTTTATGGGGAATGGTGGCCATTTCACCGCACTGGATCATGGCTAGACCCCTCAAAGGGAATTTCTAAACAGGGGTTAATGTCACACAATGTTACGTAGAAAATGAGTCTGAGGGCATACAACGTCTTACACTCGATAAGGTAGCTTAAATCTGAGTGGGTATCTGTTGGGAGTAATGTTCTCAGTTGAACATTGATTTGCCGATGGAGATTATCCCCTTAGGTAACTCAGCCTACCCATTGCACTGCCTATTCATCAATTATTGCAGCCTATGTTTCCGACCCATCGTCCTCGCCGTCTTCGCAACCATCCTCAAATCCGTCGGATGGTCCAGGAAAATGTTGTTACCACAAGTGACTTGATCTATCCCCTCTTTGCGGTCGCTGGAGAAAGCGTAGCCAAAGAGGTCGTTTCGATGCCAGGGGTGTATCAGCTTTCCATCGATAAAATTGTTGAAGAGGCCAAGGAAGTCTACGACTTAGGCATCCCGGCGGTCATCCTATTTGGGGTACCCGTGGAAAAGGATGAGGACGCAACGGGGGCATGGCATGATCATGGGCTAATTCAGCTTGCCGCAACGGCGATTAAAGAAGCGGTTCCTGATCTCATTGTGATTGCGGATACCTGTTTATGTGAGTATACGTCCCATGGACACTGTGGCTACTTGGAAGTGGGAGATTTGAGTGGGCGGGTTTTAAATGATCCCACCTTAGAATTGCTGAAAAAAACGGCAGTCTCCCAGGTAAAAGCAGGGGCTGATATTATTGCTCCATCGGGCATGATGGATGGATTTGTGCAGGCTATTCGCCAAGGGTTAGATGCGGCGGGTTATACCGACATTCCCATTCTGTCCTATGCGGCTAAGTATGCGTCATCCTATTATGGTCCTTTTCGGGATGCGGCTGAGTCGGCTCCCCAATTTGGCGATCGCCGCACCTACCAGATGGACCCAGCCAACTCCCGCGAAGCCCTGAAAGAAATTGCCTTGGACATGGCTGAAGGGGCAGATATGCTGATGGTAAAACCAGCCTTGGCCTACATGGATGTGATTTGGCAGGTCAAACAAGCGAGCCATTTGCCCGTTGCCGCCTACAACGTATCGGGGGAATATTCCATGGTTAAGGCGGCAGCGCTCAATGGCTGGATTGATGAGCAAAAAGTCGTCATGGAAACGATGATGAGTTTCAAGCGATCGGGTGCTGATTTAATTCTCACCTACCATGCTAAAGATATTGCTCGTTGGTTAGCTTAAATCGACTCATAACGTTAAAACGGCTGTGGTGGAAAACCCCACCTAGCCATTTTTACGTCTCATTTACGAATGCAGAGCCACTGGCCCATTCGTTGCCCTCACCATCAATCAACGCTTGTCAGAAAAATTGTTGCTCTAAATTTTAAAATTTCACTATGCCTTATCTTTGGTTTAAAGCATTTCACATTATTGGAGTCGTGGTTTGGTTTGCAGGTCTGTTCTACCTAGTCCGCCTGTTTATCTATCATGTAGAAGCTGAGGCCCAGCCCGAACCCGCCAAAACTATCTTGCAGGACCAATACACCATAATGGAAAAGCGGCTGTATGGTATTATCACCACCCCTGGGATGATTGTCACAGTCGCCATGGCTATTGGTATTCTCACCCAAGTGCCTGATATGTTGCATGACACTTGGCTCCACGTCAAAATGGCCTTTGTCCTGTTGTTGGTTGGTTATCATTTCTATTGCCAGCGCTTGATGAAGCAACTTCATGCTGGAACCTGTACGTGGAATCCGCAACACCTGCGGGCCTTAAATGAGTTTCCCACCTTGTTGCTGGTAACAATTGTTTTGCTGGTCATTTTCAAAAATAACTTTCCTACCAATGCAACGTCCTATTTGATGGTCGGTTTAGTGGTGGTGATGGCGGCGAGTATCCAACTCTATGCCCGTAAGCGCCGTCTAGATCAGGAGCGGAAAGCCAAAGACGGCCAAATTTCAGAGGAAATGGCATAGCTGTTCATTTTACTTGTCTCGTAAATTTACTTGTCTCGTAAATAATATGTCAGAGGAGGGTTGAAACTTGGCCCGAAAGGGTCAGGTATGTTAGAAACAAGGCATCCTGTATCCCGTCACTTCAGTATTGCCAAGTAAAAATTATGACTCTTCCCCTGACTCCCTCCATGCTTGAGCACCTGCTTCAACGCCGTAATGCTTACCCAACTGGTGCCGAAACGATTGATGACCATATTTGGTCGAACTTTACCCGCCGTTATGCCGTACTGGTCTTAGATATGTCTGGGTTCTCCCGACTCACGATTGAGTACGGGATTATTCACTTTCTTGCCATGCTCCAGCGCTTGGTGGATATTGTCGCGCCCATTATTGAAGCCCAGCATGGCACCTTGTTTAAGCAAGAGGCTGATAATGTGTTTGCTGTGTTTCCAACGGTGGATCTGGCTGTGGCGGCGGCGTTTAAGATGTTGAATGCCTTGGCGATCGCCAACAAGCATATGCCAAACTATCAAGCTCTTTATGCCAGCATGGGAATTGGCTATGGTGATGTTATTGCCGTTTCGGAGCCATCCGGTCGGCACCAACTTTTTGATGTGTTTGGATCTGAAATGAACTTAGCTTCCAAATTGGGTGAAGACTTGGCGGAAGCAGGGGAAATTTTGCTAACGCAGGCGGCTTATAAGCAGTTAACCAACCCTGATAATTATACCTATCAGGCTCGCTCCGTCACAATTTCTAAAGTGAACTTAGATGTTTATGCCTTAGGGATTTTATCGCAGCAAGCCCAATCCCAATTGGTTACAGCCGAAGTGCCCATTGCCTGAATGTGCTGCTTGTATGCGTGGCTCATACCACTACCTTGGGCCAATATCTACAAGGGTTTTACGGTTTGCGATCGCCTTACCTCCATCTAGATGAAAGCGATCGCAAACCATGAAGATGTGCTAAACAAGGGGCTTAAGCCCCTTGCCGATCAAACCCAATGAGTTGCATCTTCAAATGAAATGGGTATCAGAAAGAAGGCATCAGTCAAACAAGGTTGA
>JAYKIC010000165.1:0-13961 GCA_035284985.1 Leptolyngbyaceae cyanobacterium | reverse complement strand
CCCCAACCCCTCTCCCAGAGCGGGAGAGGGGCTTTCGACCCAAGAACCTGGTTTGAAGTCCCTTCTCCCCTTTTGGGAGAAGGGATTTAGGGAAGAGGGGCAAAGTTTTGTCAGTCAATCAGCTAGTCAATAGTGAGTCGTGGCCGCGATCGCAAACTTTGTTTTGATAACAGTGATTAAAATGGCCACCGAGTGTTCAAAATTAGCGCTGAAAGCTAAAGTCAAAACCCGCGTATTCTTCCCCCTCGTAAAGCATGACCAGCCAAGTGTCGGGGTCAAACTCCAAAGGATAGGCTTCTCGCTCTGCCAATACCCCCGCCCGGATACTGATGGGAGATAGATGACAGTAGGGTTCAGCAATCACCTGTTGCACTTGGTTGCGAGCCGTTCGTTCCGAAATCGCTAAAATCTGAGTTAAATGGTCCCGCGATAACACCGCATCAGGGCGCACCACTTGCTGACAGAGGTCGTTGGGAGCGGCATTGGGGGTGAAAGAGCGAACATCGACCATTAGGGCTAGGGCCATAAAAATACAACCTCCCGTGACCACATACTGTATGTTGTTCATTCCAGCGGATCGGGGTGGATCTGGCGCAGAGGATGTTGTTGAAGCGGTCGGGCTTGCCTGGGTTTGGTGATTGCTGGCGGTGGAAGTGAGTCCGGCCCATAGCCAACTGAAAAGATTCATTGGGGCGGATGGGGAGGGGTGTTCTTTGGGGCTAGATGATGAGGGAGAGGGGCTTGCGGCGATCGCCCTATTCTGCCCTGCCAATGAAGGTGATTGGGGGCGGGATCGACCAAAAACCTGGGTGGGCGGCATAAATGCATCCTCTGGTCGATGGGGCAGACTAGTGGGTTGGGGAGATGCAGATTGGGTATCCCCCGACATGGCCTGTAGTTGTGCCTCTGCTTGTTGCAGTAGTTTAACAACGTCGTTGTAGGATTGGGGTGCATAAGAATTGGGAATAGACCGAAGTTGCTGCCCAGAGTGAGGTGGCGGTAACTTGGCATTAAATAAGTCGGGACCGGAGTCCGGGTGTGGGGGCTGGTTGGCTAAGGTTTGGGCCGAACGGGGTGGCGGTGTAGAAGACATGGCTGAAATCGGGTGGAGTCAGGATGATGAGATGGATAAAGCACGATGGACGCAGTTAAAGTGCATCCAGACTATGGCGGTCTTGTGGTTGCATTAGGGAAATGGGGAGGATCATAAATCCTGCGGTTCCGAGTATGGGACCGACCACAACCCCTCCGTGAAAATGCAGGTAGGGGGGCTAAATAGCCCTGGTAGTGATTTGGTATATAGGTACTATAACCCAATTTAGCTGTTTTGGTTCACTTGTACTTTAAGAAAGATTGAGGATGGTGATGGGGTTGGGTGGGGAAATTTCCCTGGCTTTGCTTTTTCCCAGAAACGCAGTGATCTGGTGCGTGCAAATACTCTGATAATGTTGGGGCGATCGCCCCATATCTGCCATCCTCCTCCTCAACAACATCTCCAATTGTTGACAAAAACACCGTGGTTAATCTGCGAAATGTTGCCAATTTAGCTGATAATGGAAAACTGTTGAAAATCTAGTTTAAGAGTGAGCAATCATGGGTCGCGCCAATAAAGTCGTGCTGGCATATTCCGGCGGAGTCGATACGTCTGTTTGTATTCCCTATCTCAAAGAAGAATGGGGCGTAAAAGAAGTGATCACCTTGGCCGGAGATTTAGGTCAAGGGGAAGAGTTGGGACCGATTAAACAAAAGGCGCTAGACTCTGGTGCGACGGAGTCTCTCGTTGCTGATTTGACCGCAGAGTTTATCCAAGATTACGCTTTTCCTGCAATTCAGGCCAATGCATTGTACGAGAATCGCTACCCACTGTCCACGGCTCTAGCCCGTCCTTTGATTGCCAAGCGTTTGGTGGAAGTGGCGGATGAATACGGTGCGGATGCGGTGGCCCACGGTTGCACAGGTAAGGGGAATGATCAGGTGCGGTTTGATGTGGCGATCGCCGCCCTCAACCCCAATATCAAAGTACTAGCTCCCGCACGGGAATGGGGCATGAGTCGAGAAGAAACCATCGCCTACGGGGAGCGGTTTGGTATTCCCTCTCCCGTGAAGAAAAAGTCGCCCTATAGTATTGATAAAAACTTGCTGGGTCGGAGTGTGGAAGCGGGTCCATTGGAAGATCCCTGGCACGCGCCCTTGGAAGAAGTGTATGAAATGACGAAGGCGATCGCCGACACCCCCGACGAACCTGAATTTGTTGATATTGGCTTTGTCAAAGGCATTCCCACCAGCCTCAACGGGGTTGAACTGGCTCCCGTCGCCTTGGTCTCCCAGTTGAACAACATTGTTGGTCGCAATGGCTACGGTCGGATCGACATGGTAGAAAATCGTTTAGTGGGCATCAAATCCCGCGAAATTTACGAAGCCCCGGCGCTGTTGGCCTTGATTCACGCTCACCGCGACCTAGAAAGCCTTACCCTTACTGCCGATGTGACGCATTATAAGCGGGGCATTGAGGAAACCTACTCCCAGATGATTTACAACGGCTTGTGGTATAGTCCCCTCAAAGCAGCCTTGGATAGCTTTATTAAAACAACTCAAGAGCGGGTTACGGGTACCGTGCGTGTCCAACTCTTCAAGGGGAATGCCATCGTTGTTGGCCGGAAATCCGATAATTCCTTGTATACTCCCGATTTGGCGACCTACGGTTCCGATGACCAGTTTGACCACAAAGCTGCCGAAGGGTTCATTTACGTGTGGGGGCTACCCACCCGCGTGTGGTCGGAAAAAACAAGAGGGTAAGTTGTGGTTTGGCCAAATGCTTTGCTCCATCTGCTCCAATTGGCTAGCCCTAGCCTCCCGGTGGGGGCATACAGTTATTCTGAAGGGCTGGAAACCTTGGTGCATGATGGTCACATTACGACAGCCGCTGATTTGGCAGACTGGCTGCGGCAAGAACTCCGCCATGGTCCCTTTGGCCTAGAGTTGACTGTGATGGTTCAAGCCCATGCGGCTATGGTGGAGGGGGATATGGGAGCGATCGCCCGCCATAATCACTGGCTATCGGCCCTACGGGACACCGAAGAAATTCGGGAACAACAGTGGCAAATGGGCCGCACCCTGACGAAGTTACTGCACCAGCTAGAACCAGATCTGGCCGAGGTGTTGGCTACGGTTGGTTTGCCCTGCAATTTTGCGATCGCCTTCAGCATTGCTGCTGCCCATTGGCAAATCGCCCCAGATGCCATGGCCCTGGGCTATGGCCACGGATGGTTAACCAACCTGGTCAATGCTGGAATTAAACTGATTCCCCTGGGTCAAACCACGGGTCAGATGCTTTTGGTGCAACTATATCCTGAGTTGGAAGATAGGGTGGCTAGGGCGATCGCCTTCGCCCCCATCACAGATTCCCGTGAGCCGATTTCCATCTGTAACTGGGGCATGGCTCTAGCCAGCATGAATCATGAAACCCTATATTCCAGACTATTCCGCAGTTGAGAACGAGTCACTAGAGGACGAGTCATCCCAGGACTGACCTGAATCGGGAATGGCAACCACAGGTGCATCTAGCCATACAACCAATTGATGCTCTCCCAAGTCCATGGGGCGATGGGGAACAGCCGCATCTGGGCGATCGCCAATCCCTGGAGGGGCTAATAATGGAGTATATGGAGTATTCAGGTTGATTTTGAGGGATTCCTCTGGTTCCTGGGGTATCTCTTTCCAGAAGTTAGCAAACTGGACCCGCACGGGCGGCACTAGTGAAGCAGCTAATACAGTAATCGCGGTGCCCACAAGGGCCAAAACTACCTTGGGTCGGCGGTCAACCTTTTTGCTAACCGCTGCGATCGTCTCATCTACCGAGCCTTGGCTAGAAGCTGGTACGGGCATGGTTTTAAGACCACGGCGCAGCTTGCATAAACGGCTATACAAACAGCGAAAGTCCTGGTCATTCACTAACCACTGCTCTACTTGACGCTTTTCAAACGCTGTCACCTCACCATCCATATAAGCGCTGAGGAGTTCAAAGCGATCGCGCTTAAGGTTGTCTAAGGCCGCGAAGCCATGCTCTCCCGAAGCAGGCTGACCATTGGACTGATTAGAAGCGCCATCATTATCAAAGTTAGAAATCATATTGGATTCCAGATTAAGCAATCAAAAGGTCGAACCAATATAGACAGATTCAGCGGACAGTGCCACTCACCCGAAAACCTACACCAAATGATAGGCAAATATCATTATATAGCCGTAGACACTGTAATTAACATGGTGCTGCTTCCTCCGCTGATCGGGGA
This sequence comes from Leptolyngbyaceae cyanobacterium, assembly GCA_035284985.1. GTDB lineage: Bacteria > Cyanobacteriota > Cyanobacteriia > CAKZMO01 > CAKZMO01 > JAAHGY01. Next base: position 9,672 of record JAYKIC010000165.1, on the reverse strand, counting down.
TAACACCGTCCTAACCCATGTGAAAACTGCTATGAAAACGTAGAAGTCCCAGGATATAGTACACTCCATGTGCCAATGCCTTTCAAGCAAGGTCATTATGCCAGATACATAGAGTGTCACACTCTAAACCCGTTGTTGAACGATCTGTCTTATATATTCTTCGACGCACAACCCTGCATTTTGCTCCTGAATCCATCATGTCATTACATCTTCTTAATAATTGCCTCTAAAAATATAAATTAGGAGTATGAAAGACCGCTATACTCCTAACAAAACTATGGGTGGAATTTTCCGGCAGGAATCGCTAATATTGCCCCATGGCTAAATAATGCACAATTTCAGCGCTAGGTAGACAGTTTTGAAAATCTGCCAAAACTGTCTACCTCTAGGGGTAGACTATCAGGGTTCAAGGTAATTTTTGACAAAGGAGACCGTGTAGATGTATTTCTGATATTGATTGATGGTCATTTTTTTGCTGTTGATCGACCATCATGGCGAGGCAATGGCTAGACTACAATAGATCAACTCATAAGTTAAAGATAAAGTATTTTTGACTTAGGGAAAATACAACCTGGATTGACTCGACTTGTTGATTTTATGCATTGAGAAAGCTTAGGCTTTGAGGTTTGTATAGGCAGCTAGGAACATTTCAATCGGTGTTTCGTCCTATTAGAGTACGGATATCGTGTTGCTCAGTTCTTGACTTAATAGCGTTTTTATCTATGCAAGCTGCAAATATTACTAGGACTTTCCAAGGTTCTTTTCATCCATCGGTGAACAAATTCGCATTGCTAAGTAAAACGATTAACCCTTTACCGCTTAACTCCCTATCGCACTACGACTTGATTTTGCGTTGTCAGCAAGGAGCACGCCCCGATAAGGCGGCTTTTTCTGAGTTGCTGCGACGCTATCAAAGTCATTTGGAAAAAGTGTTTTATCACTTAGCGCCGGATTGGACTGACCGGGCTGACTTGATCCAAGAAGTGTGGATTAGAGTTTATCGTAATATTAAACGGTTGCAAGAGCCTGAAAAGTTTAAGGGTTGGCTAACGCGAATTGCCACCAATCTTTTCTATGATGAGTTACGCAAGCGTAAGCGAATTAAGAGTCCACTGTCTTTAGATGCACCCATTCAGGCCCATGATGGTGAAATTAATTGGGAATTGCCATCCGGTGAGCCTGAACCTGCACAAGAGTTGATGACAGAAGAGTTTTACGCCCAATTGCAGGCGGCGATCGCCGATTTGCCTGAAACCTTCCGCACAACGATTGTGCTACGGGAAATCGAAGGGCTGAGCTATGAAGAAATTGCTGAAATTACCGGAGTATCCCTGGGTACAGTCAAGTCAAGAATTGCTCGGGCACGCCAGCGCCTCCAATCCCAACTACAAAACTATATGAACTTGTAAGCCCTAATAGTCTGCTCTGCCTCAACTTTGCCAATCATTAGACCTGTCCGAAAATTGAGGTGGAGTACGCGCGCGTACTCCACCCCAATTTTCGGACGACTATTAGCTACCCCGATAGGTGCTGTAGGCCCAAGGAGAGCAAAGCAATGGTACATGGTAGTGACTGGTGGCATCAGCCATGCCAAATCGAATCGGCACCCAATCTAAAAATAAAGGGGTGGGGAGTTGTGGGTGTTGCTGTCTAAAATAGTCGCCCACGGCAAACCTTAATTCATAGGTGCCAATGGCAAAGCTATTGGAATCTAGGAGGGGTTCATTGGTACGGCCATCCGTATTCGTTGTAACGGTTTTGACTAAGGATGAGGGGGGGGCTGAGTCCGATGATGGGTGGATACGCCAGAGTTCAATGGTTAACCCTGCCGCTGGGCAACCGTTGGCGGTGTCTAAAACATGGGTGGTGAGTTTGCCCGACATTTTTCCTGCTATGTCTGATTTTATAGGGATGGATTTTATACGGATGGATTTTATACGGATGGATTAAGGGAGTTTAACCGAGTGGTCCTTCTAGAATCACCTCGGCAATGGCCTTCATAATGTTGCTGCCGTCTTCATTGGCAAGGTTACGATACCATGCTTCTGTTTTTTCAGGTACTTTGCCGTGAATCATGTCAGCTCGTTTTCTGGCCTTGAGCACGAGGTTGCCAGTGCGATCGCACCGTGCCCGGTCATATCGTTTCAGGGCATCCGCCACACTAATATTATTCGTGAGTAACAGGGTTGCTAGGGTCCAAGCATCCTCCATGGCTTGACACCCGCCTTGACCTAAATCAGGAGCGGTGCTGTGTCCAGCATCCCCCAACAGGGCAATCCGGCCATTGACAAAGGTGGGTAGGGGTTCAATGTCGTGGATGGGCACCCGGTTGGTGGTGGCAGGGTCGAGGGCTTGGATCAATTGCTGTACTGGATCAGCCCAGCCAGCAAAGTAGTGGGCGAGTTCTACCCTGGCGTCTCCTTTGGCTTCCAGCCCGTGCGGCAAGGGCACATCAAAGAAAAAGTAGAAGCGATCGCCCCCCACAGGCATCACTGAAGCTCGCTGACCATCCCCTACATAAATGACCCAGCTATTTTTCGGAGCAATGCGTTCATCCGCAGGGACTAGACCATTCCAATTAACGTAACCCGCGTAACGCCGTTGCCGCTGCTCACCTAAGACGGTAGCTCGAATGATGGAGTGGGTACCATCGGCACCTACCAGAATATCCCCAGTGGCCCGGTGTCCGTCCTCGAAGATGGCTGTCACTGCATCAGCCGTTTGTTCCACCGCCACACACTTAGCATTGAGTTGTACGTTTTCAGGACCAAAGACTCGCAACAACATGCCTTGTAAATCGGTGCGTGCCACCGGGTAGGGACACTGACCCACCTGCTCCACTAAGGGGGTAAGGCTAAAGTCGGTTAGAACGGTACCATTTTTATGGATGTAGGCCATCCGTTCCATGGGGCCACCAATTTTAGCAATTTCATCCCCTAGCCCCAGGCGATTCAGTACCTTAACGCCGTTTGACCACAAGGAAATTCCGGCACCAGCAGGTCGCAGTTCCCCTACTTTGTCGTAAATTTCCACGTCGTATCCGGCCTGTTTCATGGCGATCGCTGTGGTCAGTCCGCCCATCCCAGCACCGACAATAATGGCCTTTAAGTGATTCATGCTTTTATCCCTAGTACCCACAGTAACCTCTATAGATACTACCTGTGTCCTGAGAATGGGAACCGATAAACTGGTTACGGTTTGGTGCTGAAACCCATCTTGCGTACCCACCCATCTTCTGTTTTTTTTAATTTCCCTGCCTAAGAACTAGGAAACTGTAAATCATCAATCTCGTGTTCCACCACAAAGACATTGGAATATAGGTTGGCGATAATCTGTTTCCCTTCTTGGGTTAAGGATAAATACTCGATTCCCTCTCGAATATAAGGATAAACGACATTCCAATAAAACTTGGGATACTGGTGGCGCAGATCCCCCGGATTTTTGTAGCCGACTTTGGCATTAAACCCCGTTTCATCAAATTCGTAATACAGGGCACTGACTTTGTTTAAGTAGCGTGGATCGCTCAGTTGGCCAATGAGGTCAGCAGCCCGTACCAACCCTGGATAATTTTTTGTATCTTGGTGGTCATTATCATCTGGTACTGGAAAACGGGTCAGTTCAATATTGGCCTTAATTCGATCTGAACTAAGCCAGGTGTTGTTGGCGAAACGCTCTTCAACAAATAACTTGCCGCGATCAACATGGTAGGGCGTTAGACTCGCATCCGTGAAGCCCGGTGGCAGCGCTACACGGGCATCCCCGATCCCGGTGGCGTAAAAGCCGCCGCCATCAGCACGACATACTCCTTTGACATAACCGATATCGTGGCAAAGTAAGGAAACCATAAAGTGTAACCAGTCTTCGCACGATACGCCGCCATCACGAATATGCTTGCCCCGCAACAATTCTTGACCCACCAGGGTCACTAAAATTGTGTGTTCGACGTTGTGGTAAAGTGCATCGCTATTGGCAATATTTTCCAACGCCATCCGCCCTGACCAGGCAATAATATTGGCATAGTCAGACTTTAACCCGCCATAATTTTGGTCGTAGCCATTTTGGAGTTCTTGAACGAAGGACGTAATGAGTTGCTGTGTGGGATTAAACATATCTAGTGCTGACTAAGACAATATAAAAGTCCATAACCCATCCTGGTAGTGCATGTGCTGCGTAGTGAAGTTAAGCAGTGAGGTTGGATAAGATATTGGGGGAATGGTTGCGGCGGTAGACCTCACTCTCTTCACTCTACCCATTGTACTGATAGACTCCGGAATCGAGTGAGTTGTAGTTTTTTGAACCACAGATTGATTGAACCCAAGGGCGATCGCCCCTGGGTTAGCCCCTTTAATTGTCCTCAGATGCTGGTGGGACACAGCTCAGGTTTTCAGGCTGTTGGGTCGATACTTCATCGGCGTATGGGCTGGGGGTTGGTGCGATCGCCTGGTTATAAATCGTTTCCACGGTCCACTCATTATCTTCTACCGCATAGTTGACTGCAACTTGGCTTTCGTGGGTGTAGTTTTGGGTGGCACGGGGGCGGACGCGAAAGGTGAAGACATAGCGCATGGCACCATCCAGTCTAGTAATACTGTAGGGCGATTCTTGAGATGGTCCATGCATGGATGGCTCAGTTTCGATGAGGCTAATTCCACCGTTGTCGGCTTCACCCCGTTGCCTCGCCAGATTTTTAGCTCGATTTAGGCGCTCCCGCTGTTCCAGTAGGCATGGGAAGTGATCGGATTCTGGGACAGATTCGCACAAGCACTCCAGGTTGTCAGTGGTCTGAGCCAATGCCGGGGCAGTCGTAAATACTAGTCCCCATAGGGTTGGCAGGGAAAGCAGGGCGATCGCACCGTAACAGAATTGGTGTGACTGTAGCCAAGATTGAGCAGTGGTCATATTCTTTTGCCTCATTGGGGTGTGTGGATTTAGGGAATACCTACGATAAAGGGGCAAAGAAGGACATTCACCATTTTCATGTTTGCCTGGGACTAATGTGCTCAACAGTTGCGCTCAACATCGCCTTATTGGCCTAGTTTTCCTTGATCGATCAGGTTTGGTGAAGCCTTACGATGATGGCATTTAGTCTAGCCCATAAGGTACGGGATAGGACTACATCACAATATTCTTCAAAAAGGCGGCACCCAGATTCGAACTGGGGGATAAAGGATTTGCAGTCCTCGGCCTTACCACTTGGCTATGCCGCCACACCTGCCTCATCACTAACTCCCAGAAAAGGAACTATTTCCGAGGCACGGTTCACTATTATACACAGTTTTGCTTGGGAATGGGTCATTAAGGAGAATATTTCAGAATTTTCCTTATGGCGAATTTATAGCCGTAGACACTTGAGAACCTTGGTCTACGAAACTGGCTCTAGGTTATGGCGTAGGTTGGGGTTGGCCATGGCACCACGATAGAGCGGCCCAGCGATCGGAAAAGACCGTAGTGGTATTTGGTTCTGGAACAATCGCCTCTACTTTACAAAGCTGATGGTTAAAGCCATCGGTGAGCTGACAAAACAACAGGCAACAATCATGCTTTTGGGCTAACTTGGCGACTTTGCTAAAACTAATGGCGGCTGAGGCATCAAGGGCCAAGACATTTTGGAAATCTAGCACTAGGTACTGCAAGGGTTGGCTAGAACTGGGGGGATGCAGGATGCGATCGCACAACTGTTGACACAGATCCTTCGCCGTTCCAAAAAATAAATATCCCTGTAGTTCCACCACCTCTACGGCAGCCGGGACATCAATGGCGGCGGCATGGGTTGGTGTTATGGCGGTTGATGGCTCCTTGGTTGCTGAGGGATCGCCCAGACCCGATGTCGGATCGAGACAGCTACAATCATACAAAAATTGGAGCGCTGCGAGGCCGAATCCCGCTGCAATTCCAGGCAGGAAGCCGGATACATTAATCACAATCAGTGTTACCCAAATGATCAGGTAATCGGTTAGCTGCAATTTAAACCAAGCACTATAAAGCCACTGCCACAGTAAGCTGAGTCCCAAAAACAGCAGGACGCTACCCAGAATGGGTTTGGGGAAATAGCCCAAAAACGTGGGGCCAAGGATCAACACTGTGAAACAGGGGATGGTTTTGAATATCCCCGTCAGTCGATTCGCCGCACCCAATTTATGCACCAGCAATGTACTGGGTAAGGCTTGGTTCCCAACCATGGTACTGCCTAACCCCGCCACTAGGTTGGCTAACCCCACTGCCTTTAGTTCCTGATTAAGGTCCAGGTCTTTTTCAATGGCTAGTTCTAGACTGCCATTGGTCAATACCAACGATACTAAGCTGACAAATACCAGCAGGGCCAAAATATTACCGGAGTGTAAAATTGCCGTCCAATCGACTTGTCGTAGGCGATCGGCGGTTAAGGGTTGCCACAAATTCCCTGCGGGGAAGGGTCCGAGTAACCAGCCTTGTTGGCGCACGGTGGCCATAGGGGCGTGGGCAGCCCAAATGCTACCGTAAAATACCCCAGTGGATAGGAGGAGAATGGTGGGCATCACCAAATAATGTTGGAATTGGTGGGTGGCCCAGAGGAGTAGGGTGGCGATCGCCAATCCCGCTAGCCATTTAGGCCAGACTTCCCCTTGGCTCAGGGCGATCAAACTGGAAAAGGTGAGATCTTGTTCAGTCATCACTTTGAAGGCACCCCGCACCAGTAGTAGCCCCGTTCCAGCCATAAACCCCCCCACGACGGGATAGGGTAAAAATTCCATGGCCTTGCCCCATTGCAATTGACCCAATAACCACAACACGAGTCCCGTGAGGATGGAACCGATGGCGATCGCTGCAATGACCGTAGACAGAACAGCCTGAGGATTCCCACTGGACACACTCTCTACTATTCCTGCCGCAAGCAAGGTCAGCACAACGGTTGGTGCTGCTAGGGGGGTCGCAATCATACCGGATAGGGAACTCGTGAGTGCCACTACGATACTAATCAGCGCCGAGCTGAGAACAGCAATACCCACTCCCACATTCAAATCACTGGCTAAGGTGCCCGAAAAAATTAGGGCCGCATAGGAAATCGCTCGGATGACTCCAATTAAGCCTGTAATCATCCCTGCGACAAAGCTAGGGGTGAGGCGATCGGGTTGAAATTCTGATCGCAAATTTTGCACGTAGGGTGTGTTCACAAATGCTAATCCGCCAGGTTGATGGGGTCTAGAAACCGAGAATGATAGGGATTTGAGAGAGAACATTGGGTGAAACGGTGCTGTCCGGATTTGGCTAAACGACACGAAAAAATGGAATCGGGGGATGGTTAAATTGGGGATTTACTGCATAACTCGAATCTGTTCCCCACGCCGAATCAAGCTTTCACAAAGCAATTCAACAATGTGACGTTGGAGGGCGCGAATCAAGTCAGGGGCATCTTGCTGCATCTGATCAAACGCATCCCTAGAAAGGGAATAGACAGTGCAGTCGGTATCTGTCCTCACAGACGTTGATAGGGGCATTTTCTCAAAGAAACGCATTTCCCCCAAAAGCTGGCCACTAGAGCAGGTTTGTAAGCGCTTTGTCCGCCCATCCTCGAGTTCTAGTAGGACGCTCACCTGACCCGACTCGATAAAATATAACTGGCGACGTAGCTCCCCTTGATGAAATAAATAGTTGCCAGCGGGGAGGCAATGGGCCGTTAAATACGGCATAAACCGTTTGGTTTGCTCAGGGGTTAGGAAACGCTTCTCCAAATGTTCGGCCAAGGTCGATGGCGGTAATGTTAGGGCATGATGTTCTTGGAGAATTTGCTGCTCACACCATTCTAAGCCCCGATCCAAATCAGGGAATATTTGACAGCGTTTACTCTCCAGGGTAATGCCTTGGCCTAACTCGGCTTCCAATTCAGGCAGTAAGTTAGTCAAGACCAAGGTAAACTGGCACTGGTCTGCCAGCCGTAAAATGCGGTTAAAGGTGAGCACGGCGGAGGAATCCAACCCAATGACTTGGCGAAAGTCGATGATTAAGTAACGGAGGGGTAAGTTCACCGTTTGATCGACTATCTGGGCTGGTTGCTGGTCTGATTCCTTTAATTGTAATTGGGGCAGTTCGGTGGTGGCGCGATCGCGGGCCTTGGTCAGCAGATAGTTGGCAGTGCCAAAGAATAAGAAACCCTGCAATTCCAGAACATAAATTTGATCGCCCTGTGTTTGTAAAATCGCGTCTTGGGCGGCAGTCCGTCCCACATTACTGCGACTGGTACGACCGGAAAATACTTGCTTCGCAACATCCACCTGGCTGTAGCGATACATAAAAAGAATGACGGTAATCACAAATCCGACGGCAATTCCCTGCAAAAAACCGAAGCCATTGATCACGACGAGTGTTGCCCAAACCGTTAAGTAATCACTTAAGGGTAATTTGCCATAGGATTCGTACAGCCATTTCCATAGGAGGGAAAGCCCTAAATATAGGATCAAACTACCCAACACCGCCTTGGGCAAATAGGATAAGAATTTGGAGCCGAAAGCCAAAGCAGCTATGGATGGCACCATGGCAATCAGTCCCGTCAGGCGATAGCTGGCACCAATGTTATGAACTAGGAGCGTGCTGGGAAATGCTTGACTTCCCACCATGCCACCTAGCAAACCAGCGGTGATATTAGCGATCCCCACTGATTTCATTTCGCTACTGAGGTCTAAATCACGCCCCACTGACAACTCTATACTGCTATTACTGAGCAACAAGGACAGGGCACTGACTAGGGTAACGGTTAATAGGCTATCCAGGTTGTGGGCGATCGCCCACCAGTGAACTTGGGAAAACAGGGCAGGGGTAATCGGTTGCCATAGCCCATCTCCTTCAGGAAATGGTCCCAGTAACCAACCTAAATCCCGTGCTGCGTCAATGGAAATATGACTAACCCTTAACAGCCCAAAGAAGCTGATGGTGCAGGCTAGCAAGACAGTGGGCAAAACCCAAAACGGTTTCCATATTTTGGTGGCGACGAGGATGGCGATCGCAAATCCAAATCCGGGCAACCAACGCCATAGCATTGCGGGCTGTCCCAACTGCAACAGTGAAGACCAATTGAGCGAGTTATCTGTCGTAATTTGAAAGAACCCCTTCGTGAGCAGCCATCCGGTTCCAGCCATAAACCCCCCAATGACCGGGTAGGGAATAACCCGAATGCGCTCTCCCTGGCGCAAAATACCTAGCACCAGCAACAATACCCCGGTGAATAGGGAGGTCACGGCGATGGCAACCAGAACAGTGGGGAGAATATCATCGGCTGCGGTAGGGGTTAGTTCTTCAGAAATACCCTCAGCCGCGATCGCTAGCATCGTTACGGGGGGCGCTAGGGGGGTAGCGATCATGCCAGGTAAGGTACTGGTCAATGCCACCACGCCCATGGCGATCGCAGTGCTAAACACGGTCATTCCTAAACCAATGGGCAGATGGATCGCTAAGCTCCCGGCAAAGATGAGACTGGCATAGGAAATGGCCCGGATAACCCCAATGATTCCGGTCACACCGCCTGCCGCTATGCTAGAGAGTAATACTTCCGCTTGAAACCAGCTTTGTAATTGTTGAAAACGCAATAAAAAAGGAGACGATGGAGCCGAAGACTGAGACATAAAAACACGAGGAGAAGATATGGGCACTGGCCATCAACGATGCAGAAAAGTAGTGCTACAGAGAGAAATATCCCGTGTT
>JAYKIC010000164.1:0-13398 GCA_035284985.1 Leptolyngbyaceae cyanobacterium | reverse complement strand
GGGCAAATCCCACAATTACCGAAGCCATCATGGTGGTGGTATATAAGGAGTTGGCCGACAGCAAATGGTGCCGGGGCACAATCAGGGGAATGGCTGACTGCTCCGCTGGGGCAAAAAACTGGGTCAGAGTGGACACCAAAAACGTCACCCCTAACAAAATCAAAAAACCGATGGGAATGGAAGCCACCGTACCCCATCCCTGGGTTAGTAAAAATACTAGAGGCAGGGCAATGACTAACCAGCCCCGTAGCAGATTGGAAATCACTAGGACAGACTTTTTTTGCCAGCGATCGACAAATACCCCAGCCAAAAAACCAAACAAAATTGCTGGAATCGTAAAGGTAATCATCAGGGCCGACACCCAGCCACTAATGCTCTGATCACTCGTTTGAAAGCGATTGGCGATGATGGCAATCATCAACACTAGGTAGACCTTATCCGCCAATTGGGAAAATACTTGCCCAATCCACAACACCAAAAAGTTGCGATTTTGCAACACTGGCCAAAACCCCGATGGTTCGGGGGGGGGCGGGGGCGCGGGATCTGGGGTGGGAGAAGCAGAATAGATGGGCGATCGCTCCATCATAACGGATTCGCCCCAATCGGTGTCTGAATTGGCCGGGATGTAGTCAGAGGACATACTAATTTTGGGAAAGGTTTTGGTTTCTTTTAATATACCGTTTGCAACATTACACTTTGCAATAATTCAATCTATCGTCTCAGGAAAACAGGTTTCGATCAATGCTGCGGATTGAATGGGTTGGTCAAAGTGATAGTGGCAGTACTGCCGCAATAACAGCTCTAGCGCTAACCATAGATTGGTGTTAATGGGAAAGATTTCGTCTAAAAAATTATCATAATTTGTTCCCCGATTATGAGAGAGAGGAGAGGCTAACTGGGGTAGGGTCCGCTCTGAGGACGGGGGGGGAGAACTGATTTGGGTTAGGTACTCAAGGTTGAGTAAATGGGCATCCAGCAGGTCGTCCAGACTTAACCCCTGGGGTGCAAGACTATCGTTGCCGGGGTGGGGTGAGGCGATCGCCCTGTCCGGAGAACCAGCCATCGCTCCGGCAAGTTGGGCCAGTTGCTGCAATACCCATAATTGGAGGGCGGTGAGGGGGATAGGGCGCAGGAGGAGGCTGGCGGGAGCCATTCTATAACGCCCAGGGCGATCGGCGACAGTGGGGGCGGGGGCGATCGCCCTATTCTGATGGGGTAAAGGTTCAGCCACTGGTTGGAACACCTGACTCGCTTGACCTGCGGCAATATCAAAATCAACTTGGTAGCTTGGATCACTGAGATCGGGCACTAAGAGTTGGCGGCTGACTCCGCACCGCTGCAACTGGGGGGCGACCCCAGCGGATACCAGGATGGTGAAAATGCTGTACACCAGGTAGGGCAAGGTTTGATGGGGGGCGCGTTGGGAAAGTTGGGTCAAATGGTGCTGAAAGCTCCCAAAAAGTTCTTCCTGGGGATGTTCGCCCAGGGCTTGGTTCAGGACCAGTTCCGCCAGATATTGGGCAGCGGTCAATTTCCCCAAATCTCGACTGAGGGCTGGGAAGGAACCCCGACAATCGGCTTGCACTAATTTATCCAGATTGCGGCCTTTGATAATTAGCAGTTCCCCCATGACAAAGGCGCTACTGATGGCTCGCAGGCTGGATTTGGGTTTGCGACAACCGGGTGTGACCACCCGCACCACCCCATGTTCCTTGGTCAAGATGGTGAGGAGGCGATCGCTCTCTCCCATCGGACTACTTTTGAGGGTGATGCCCGTCGCTTTGTAACTTTTGCCAGGGATACTCACGCTCATGTTGGCTCAAATTCCTCTAGCTGCTGCATTAGGTCCACCCCCCGCGAGGTGCCGAGGCGATTGGCTCCGGCTTGGATTAGGTCCAAGGCTTGCTGAATCGTGCGAATGCCCCCGGATGCTTTAATGCCGACGCGATCGCCCCCCACATCCCGCAGCAACCGCACATCCGCCACCGTGACCCCGCCTCGCCAGCCCGTACTAGTCTTGAGAAACTGCACCCCCGCATCCAGACACACTTCTGCTGCCAAGCGCTTTTCCGGGTCCGTCAGCAATGTCGTTTCCAAAATTGCCTTAATCGTCAACCCAGTGGCATCGTAGATTGCCGCTAGTTCTCGATACAGGGCATCAGTGTCGCCCCGTCGCAACCAGCCCAAATTGATGACCACATCCAGTTCCGTCGCCCCATGCTCCGCCGCTTCCTGGGCTTCGTAGAGCTTCACCGCTGAGGTGGTCGCCCCCGTGGGAAAGCCGATCACCGTGCAAATTTGGGGCCGACGACGGTGCAACCGCTCCGCCGCTTGCTGCACATGGACCGGATACACGCATACTGCTGCAAATTTATACTGGTCTGCTTCCTCACACCACTGTTCCACTTGTTTGTCGGTGGCAAACGGGTCCAGCAGGGAATGGTCAATGTATTCTGCCAAGTTAATTCGGTCAAGATCGATAGCAGTAGGCATAGGTCGGGGTAATCGTTCAGATGGTAGAGGAGTACTGTTGATTTTACCGCGATCGCGCAATATGTTCCCTTCTCTTGGCATATCAACCCCGCCCATGGATAAGACAAGTGGGCGATCGCCGATCATTCGAGTCAAAGCACAGTGATTTTGCGGTAAATCGGGCGATTGCCCAAGCATTAGCCTATATGTTGGGCAATCCTGAAGCGAGTCCGCCTGTCTTTGGATTGATTTGCAATGGGACTGATTTTCTTTTCATGAAAAGTCAACCCATAGCATCACCGGAATAGGCCACATCACGTTTATTTTTTTTGAAGTCCCTTGGCGATTTTGAAGGGGTTGGGAAATGTGATCCGACAACGGAATGAAGCGTAATTGGGTGGTTCTGGCGAATTCTCACTTGCTTGGAAACAATTGCTGAATGGAGACTTGAAATCCCGGTAGCAACGGGGAAGTCAGTGTATCCTGTTCCAACAACGTCGCCACTAACGCCAATTGACCACCAGCACGGCGATAGACCTCTATCTGCTGGGTGAAGCGATCGCAAATCCAATATTCCTGCACCCCTTGCACCGAATAGAGCTTGCGTTTAGCTTGGCGATCGCGCCGAATATTTTGCTCTTCTGGGGACAACACTTCCACGATCAGTTCTGGAAATCCCGTCAAATGTCCCGCCTCATCTTCCAGTAACGCTAACCGTTCATGGCTAACCCACACGACATCAGGAATCACGTTCGTCGTATCAGAGGGCACCACTCCAGGGCCGGGAATCGCTTGTCCGAGTCCCGATTCCTCAGACCAACGTTGCAAAACACTGTAGATGTTTCCAGTTACTTGCTGATGTTTGCGGTGGGGAGAGCGGGTTACAAATAATTCTCCATCAATCAATTCATAATAAGCGTCATCACTTTGGGGCAAAACATCCAGGTCACGTACAGTCCATGGCATCGGGTTTGTGGTTTGCATCATGACTCCTGCCCATCCAAACTATCGACTATCACGTCATCATAAATGGCACTGATGGGAATAGTTAACCCCACACTAGTCAGTTCAATCTCATCTCCTTCTTCGTAAGGCATAAATGCCCAGGTGCCATTTTCCCCTCTGCGAAAAACTTCAACGGTCTTAGTTTCAGAGCCGACCAGCACATATTCCTGCAAGCTATCCAATCGACGATAAAGGGCAAATTTGCCGCCACGGTCATAGGCTTCCGTGCTGGGGGAAAGGACTTCCACAATCAGGCAGGGGTAGCGCATGAATTGCTGGGCGGTGCGGTCACGATCGTCACAACTGACACTGACATCTGGGTAAGTGAACGGTCCTGAGTCAGTCATTCCAACCCTGGCATCAGAGTTTCTGACTTTGCATCGTCCCCGCAGTGATTCCCGCAGAGAACTGGCGATATTTAAGGCAATATCGGCGTGGGGCAGTGAGCCTCCCGTCATGGCAAAGACTTCGCCGTCTAAATATTCGTAGCGGAGGTCTTGTTGGCTCTCCCACTCAAAATATTCCTGGGGGGTCAATTTCTGATGTTCAAGGGCGGCAACCATAATCGTTGTTCTCCGCAGCGATCGTGTCTATTTTTCATCTATTTTAGAGGGCTGATGACTTTAGCTGGCTATTGATAAAGCAACATTACAGTTTTTGGACTAATTATTTAGTCAAGCCTACACTGGGTTAGCCCCAATTACTCTACGCGCTACAGTTGCCATGACCACCACCGCTGAACGACTCCACACGTTTGCCCAATTTTGCCAGAAGCTCCAGGGCGATGAAAAAGGGGAAGCACAAACGTTTCTCGATCGCTGGTTTCGAGTGTTTGGCCATGAAGGGGCGATCGAGACAGGGGCGGTGTTGGAGGAAATTGAGGGCAAGAGCACAGCAGAAAAAACTTAGATTGTAGGCTCAGGGCAAAAATAATGGCACATCGAATTCTACATTGTGGTAAGTCTTTGGAAAATCACCAATTGTGCATTCAACATCAAGTAGTAGGGTTTATTTCAAGGGGAGCTAGTACGGATGATGTTGTTTATTTAGCACTCAAAATTGGGAAGGCGACATATTGTGGGGTTCGAGGCATCTTAGGCGAAGTGACGGATATCAGACCGTGGCCCGACGGCGATGCATATGTCCACTGTCTTGAATTCAAAAACATTGAGTTTTGCCAACCTTTTGCAATTAAAATCCTCTCTGAGATCGGAGGGAAATATTGGTCTTTAAAGTATCTACAGTCAGCCAAGACCATAGGCGATGAGGCTGCGCGTCAGCTATTGGATAAAACTTTTGAGAGTAATCGAATAAATAACTTAGACGCATTGTTAATCTATTCTGAGATATTAGGTACGGAAGAAACTCTAACTCAAGAAGATAATAGCTCTGATAATAGTGATACTAATGATGATTCAGAAGATGAGATAACGGATGAAGCTTTATCTGAGGTTCCTGAAGCTGCTATTAATATCATGGGAACATTTCAGACGATAAGCTTTTATAACGAGACGGACAAAGTTAGGGGACTAGAAAAACTAGTAAATGAGAATTTTTATTCACTTTTTTCTAGATATCCTGAATCGAAAACCTTACTCATCTCAGATAACCGTATGTTTATGACTGAAGGTACTAGAACAGAAGAAAAGGAGTTAATTACAGGAATTAGGACTATTCCAGATGCACTCTTAATTATCTATAGAGAGGGTTCCAGTACTCCTTTTCAAATTAATTTAATTGAATATGAATGTTACGGAGAGCAAAAAACGAGAGCATTAGAGAAGAGTACCTATTTTAATGGCCATATTATTCCACAATTAATGAAATTTGCATCTTCTTTTAGCGTTGTCACAGATCGTCAGATTCGTGAGAAGACTGCCAAGAAGTGGACAAGCAAAATAATTGATTGTGTCTATGATGACCCAATTGCCCAGGAAAAGATGAATCTTTGGATGCGGCGAATACACCCTGGTTTGCGAGAACAGCGTGTAGCACTAGAAATACAAGAAGCTTTACTACAAGCATTTCGGACAAGTCTTCAAGTAATGCTAATTATCGACGAACTGAGCGCGGAGCAAAAATCAACTATTTCCAATGTCGTGAAGGCATTCAAATTAGAGAATGGGGTGAGCATTAATTTTATAGGCTACATTGTTCGCCTAGAACAAAAAATTAGAATGGTAGATGGCAACGCGGAATATGCCCTTTCAGTACAGTAAAGCCATGTATGGGCATCACCAAACTTTATAACGCCTATTTTAATGAACCTGCCAGTCAGCTTTATAAACTGCACAAACAACTGGATGCTCTGGTGTTAGAAGCTTACGGCTTCAGTGCTGAGGATGATTTGCTGGAAAAACTGCTGGCGCTCAATTTGGAATTGGCGGAGAAGGAGAAGTATGGGGAGGCGGTGGTGGGACCGTGGGCACCGGGGGCGGTGAGGGGGTGGCGATTTACTGTAGCTAAAGATTACAACAACATTCTACTTGGGATTTCTGTTAAACTGAATCGTAATCGTCTTTCTGCCGTTCCATGCACTACTCAGTTCAATTTAAGCCCCGTGCCATGAAAGACCTTGCCGCCCTCAGCCTAGAGAACCGCCGCCGAATTTTGGCTAAAATTGAGGGACTTCAAGATAATCTAATTGGAGATGTCAAACGGTTGACCAACTTCACACCAGAGTATCGCTTACGGGTTGGGGACTATCGAGTTCTATTTGAAATCGACAACAGCGTGATTATTATTTATCGAGTCAAGCATCGTCGTAATGCCTATTCCTAGAAAAACACGGAGGCCACATTATTATGATTTCTTTGAATCCTGAATTCCTCACCAAGCATGGAAAGAGAGAATTTGTTGTGCTGCCCTACGAAGAGTTCGAAGCATTAAGGGACTATCTAGACACATTGGAAGATTTATTGGACTTACGCAAAGCTAAACAGGAAGAAGCTGAGTGCCTGACCTTATCTTTGGAGGAGGCAAAACAACAACTTGACTTGTTGTAATTAAAGGGTGACTTGCCGATGGCAAGGCTAGCCAAGTCATTATGCTTCCTCAGCAGTTTTAGCGATCAACGATTGATAAAAAGCTTTGCTATTTTCTGCATCGAGCCACTCATCATCGTCTACTTCTTCAATCAATGCTGCGATCGCCTCATCTTCTAACAAATCTAATAATTGTTCAGGTGTGGTATTGAGTAAGTTGGCTAGCGTAAATATAGATATTTTCGGCTGATCTGCAAAAAACAAAACACCTGAAACCTGCTCTCGATGAATAAACTGGAGTAAAGATTCAGGTTCTGTCCCCAAAAGACAAGCAGACGTAGGAAGATCAAGCGTTAATGAGAACATAGGAAAATTACATCAATCTAACAATAAAGTGTTTTTCACTAATCAACCATCATCATAGCAAGGCTGGAAAACGACTGGCACTCAATTTGGAATTGGCGGAGAAGGAGAAGAATGGGGAAGTGGGGGTGGGGTCGTGGGCACCGGGGTGAGGGAATTTTGGATTTTAGATTTTGGATTTGGGTTGAGTGGGTGTTGGGGGGCGATCGCTGGTGGTATCAGAGAGAGGCCGTGTGAAGTCACCACTAGGTATCCTGATCACGGCTAAGGTTATCCCGCCAGGAAGAGGGGTACCGATGCAGGTGCATGACAGATATGATGATGACCAATTCTTCCTCAATGGTGTAGACAATACCATAGGGAAATCGTCTCAGGCGGCAACGACGTATCTGCCCGTCGAGTATTTTCCAAGCGCTTGGATTCTGGACAATTCGCTGGATAGTTGCATCTATCTCGTCAAGAAATTCCCGCCCTAACTCAGGACGATTAGCCTCATAGAAGTTGGCAGCAGCCTCGACTTCAAGAATGGCTGGAGTAAGAAAACGATATTTCTTCAACGAGATAACTTTTCCTTCAGTTCTGAAAGAACATTTTCACCATCCACAGACTCAATCTCACCTCGCTGGTAAGCATTGAAGCGATCGCTCGATTCTTCAAGCCATGCCTGATCAATTTCTGCTTGATGATCTGGGTCAAGGCTTTGCCACAGCGTATCAATGAGCTGTGCTCTCTCGAATGGTGAAAGCTTCAGAGCTGCTTCTCTGAGGAGAACGCTATCCATAGACTATTCCTACTGTGTTCGTATTGAGCCTATTGTACCTGCTCTACAGCCCAGCGATCGCCCCCTTGAAGGAGAAGAAAGGGAAATCGGGGGTGGGACCGTGGGCACCGGGGTGAGGGAATTTTGGATTTTAGATTTTGGATTTTGGGGGGGCGATCGCCCTGTGAATTGGCAAACACTGGGACCATAAAAGCCAATCACAATTGACGTTGCCGAAATCCCTAATTTCACTAGCGCATTCGCACTAATCTAATCAAAATCCGCCGATAACCGAATCGTCCGATAAACATAAATGCCCAGCGCACCCGCCATCACCAGCGAACTAACCAAAAGCATCACCGTTAATCGATAACTTTTCTGAATTTCCTCCATCACCTTATCTTCAGCAATCAGCGTCACCATACACCAACCCAAATTAATATCTTCTTGCAGTTGACTCACTTGGAAAAAGTAGCTTCTTCCCTCAACCATAATACCCGTCACCCCTTGTCCAGTAGGCAAATTATCCAAAGTACAACTGATTTCACTCGTAGACTCTGGCCATAATTGCAGGGCTGAATTTTTAATGACCGGATTATCACTTTCAACCGCCTTAATTCTTTCATCTTGATTCAGAATAATTCGAGTCTCAGGATAGGAAGCCACTAAATTTCCAGATAAGTCCACAATAAACACATTCGTGTTATCCCCTCCAGCATTACTCAACAAAGTTGCAATCTTCGATAGGTATAAATCAGCCCCAGCAACGCCCCGAAACGTATCGGATGGATCATAAAGCGCTCGGCTCAAACTGACAACCACAGCATCGTTTACTGACTCACCCTCTGTATTTGTCACTGGTATAGTTTCAGCATTTGCCGCATCATTAGAACCAGCAACGGTTTTATAAAGCGACGAGACACTTAAATCACGGCTTTGGAGATCAACGGCACGTTGATACCACCGACGCTGCCGGGGATCAAACTCTGGTCTTTCCGTAAATAGACCAACAACTTTACCTTGAACATCGACATCATAACTTCTCCAGGTCGGGTCAGATGGGTCAGTAACCAGATTCAACCGTCTAACCCCACTACTATTGGAAACCCCAGTAAATCGTCCCTCTTCAGTGCCGATATAAATACTAGTTACTGGGTCATTCATCCATTTTGATTGTTCCCAAACATAGGTCTGCAAACTTTCTAGATCGCTAACATCTAAGCTACCCGTTCTTACCTTATCTGCGGCAAAGTTACTAAAGGCAGAAATTTCCTGAAAGTCGGTTTTGAGGCTCTTTTGAACGTACTTACTAATATCTATATTCCACGCATGGACAATTTCTTTTACGTCTTTTTTGCTCCAGTTAAAAGATAGCCATCCCGTTATGCCAAAAACCCCTAAGCCGCCAATGGCAAAAACAGATGCAATCACTGTTGCCCTCAGTTGTCGCCGCATAATAGCGACTCGTTGCTTAGCCCTAGCGTCTTCGGCATTCACTTTTTGCCGACTGGCTGCAATTAATTCCGTTTGCAATGTGGTCAGAAGAGGCTGCTTCTTTTCTTCAATACTTTGTTGTTGCCATTCTTCGGCGATCGCCAACTCCGCCCCCCGCAACAGCAAATCATCACTCCGCCCATTTTCCTCCCATGCTAATGCCCGTTGTGACCATTTCGTATGGGCTTGAACATGATCGCGGTCAGTATCCAATGTTCGGACTAATTGATTAAAATTAGCAGCGAAATCAGCATCATTTTGAGTGAAATCAATCCATTGAATTTTTGCCAATTCTGGATGTAGCTGATTCGGATCAACCTCTCGACATAAAATCGTTACGCAGCGCTTATTTAAAGATATGGCATACTCCACTTCCTCTTTACAATACGGTGATTTAATTGAAGCAGGAGATAAAATGAAAACAAAGTTATCTGATGCTTCAATTCCCTCACGGATTTCTTCCTTAAAATCAGTAGCATCTGGAATATTTTCCTGATCAAACCAGGTATATTTTCCCTGCTGTTGCAACGCATCATTGATTTTGTGGGCAGTATCGGAGTTTTCACGGGAGTAGGACAAAAACACATCAAACCCCGGAGCTGGAAGGGCCTGGATACTAGCCTGAATAAACTCCCGTTGTTGAGCGGTAGGCTTCAAAGATTTGCGAGTTTCAGCCGTTTTGAACCAGGCTTTCGCTTGATTCAAAGCATTTCCCCGCAATAGCACACAAGGATTTTGATTTTGGCGCTCCCAATTTAGGGACTGAACCAACAACGTTTTATGGGTGGCAACATAGGCCGCGTCATCACGTATTTGCTTGAGGAGTCTTGAATCTTCTAACCGATCTATCAGGGAAGTATCTGCTTTCGTCAGATCAATACATTGCAATGCCTGAAGAATATTGCGGGTTTGTTCACTTAAACTGTTGGGTTCAAAGGCTTGGATAATGATTGGAATAATGCGCTTATTGAGTGATGCAGCATAGGCTAATTTATGTTGTCCTATTTCACTAGTCAAGAATGAAGGAGAAAGAAGGGGAACGATATTATCTGCATTTTCTATTCCTTCCTGAACCGCCACTTTAGCATCGTCACCAACGGCAATATCGGTTTCCCCACTCCACACCGTCAACCCATCTCGTCGGAGGAAACGCCGCACTTCCACCATGGTTTTAGCATCTTCTTTCTCATAGGCAACAAAAACTTGGGTTTGACCATTTTGGGCATTTTTGAGGCTTTCAGTAATGTACTCACAATGCAAATCAGTTACATTACAAGGGGGCTGGGTGTCTTGAAATTTAATCTGAAGCCAATCCTGGGCTTGTTGTAATAGCTCACCTGCTAATAAATACTTCCGTTGTTTCTTATTTTGTTGCCAGGTCAGCGCGTGGTTCAACAATTCAGTATGTTTGCGAACATAGCTGGGATAGTGTTGAAAAATTTTTAGTAGTCCAGCCAATGATGATTCAAAGTCATCTGTTTCTCGGAAATAAACCCAATTAATTTTCTGGATAATGGGGTGCATGTTAGGATAGCTAGAATGCTTACCTGCTTCCTTGTAGGCTTGCCATTGTTCATCCGTTCCGGTGGGATTTCGTAGCTGCCAAGTATCCTGGCTAATTTCCTCAACTTGTAATAGGGGGATAATCCGCTTTCCCCGATCAAGGGCACGTTGTATTTCTAAACCACAGTAAACAGAGTTAACAGAATGTGGGGAGATAATGAACAAAAAGTTATCTGCTTTGTCAATGCCGTCATCAATCTGTTTCTGATAATCTACCCCCAAGGGAATGTCATCGAAATCAAACCAAACTTCTAAGCCTTCAGCCAACAGACGCTCGTTTAAGGTTTTAGCAAAGTGATAGCTGTCTGCTCGTCCATAGGAAATGAATACATCTTGCAAAGGATTCATGATGCACCTAGCGTTTACTGAGGAGTGAATGGAGTTAATCCTATTTAGAATACCAAAATCGTATTTTATGAGGATCAGTTGTAGCAGGAACTTAATACGATCGCCACATGTTCACTGATTTCCATTAAGTTTTTTCGATACCGCCCTAGGTGCTGGGGATGGTGACGGTCGTGGTTGCCATTACCGGATGGAAGTTGCGATCGCTTAACGATCGCTCAACTATGGCTCAACGATAACGGGCATCCCTAGTTCAGCGATCGCGTACAATTCCCTGACATCCCGGTTCAACATTCGCACACAACCGTGGGAGGCCGCTTGACCAACAGAGGATTCATTGGGAGTGCCATGGAAACCAATCACATTATTGCCATCGGTCCAAAAACCAATCCAGCGATCGCCCAACGGATTATTCGCCCCAGCGGGAACGAGACTGCCATTAAAGGGATTCCGCCACACCGGATTTTCTTGCATATTGGTAATGGTATATTCCCCAACCGGAGTTTCCCAACCCGGCTTCCCCACGGCAATCGGGTAGCTCGTGTGAACCTCATCCCCGCGATATACATAAACGCGACGATGACTCAGCCGAATGACTAAACGCATCGGATAGACAATCTCTGGAAAAATGGGATCGGGAAATGGGGGGGTGAGACGACTCAAATCCGGAAAGTAAGGGCCACGCCGCAGTCGAATACGATGGCGAGAAGCGGGGGGGGTAGCACTTGAGGGGGTTGTCTGGGCTAGGGGGGTGGCCCAGGAACCAAGGGGGATAGCGGCAGGGCGGTCTTCACCGCTCTCTGTCTCCGCCTGTCCAGGTAACGGGCCACCCACCAGTAAACCAATGCTGGCGATCGCCGTTAGTAAACATTGACCTCTACGTCCCATTGTTACTCCTAGGAATACCCAATTTTGTTTCCCCATCCGTCGTTGTACTAGTATGGTGTATTCAAATTGTATTCAAATTGCTGGACATATCTTAGACCATCATTCAGTCAAAATGTCGAAGCTCAGGATAACAGAAGATTCTTAGCCCCGTTCTACACCACCGTGCCTACCCCCAAGGGCACAGAACTGCACCATTAGCCGATTCTCCCGTTCTACAACACCGATTGTAATGCGGTCATCACTTGCTCCGATGATACTTGGTCGGTGATCATCACCTCGCCAATGCGCGTGGGCAAAATAAACCGGACTTTCCCGGCTTTAACCTTCTTATCCGTTTGCAAGGTATCCATGACAGCCCCAAACTCCAACCCCGCCGGAGCGCGGGTCGGTAGGGCAATTTTGGTCAGCAATTGATCCTGCCGCTGGGCCGCAGCCTCTTCCCAGAGGGACATTTGCACCGCCATTTTTCCCGCCGCCACCATGCCAATAGCCACGGCCTCCCCGTGATTTACGCGGGTGTACCCGGTCAAACTTTCGATGGCATGACCAATGGTATGACCATAGTTTAAAATGGCCCGGAGTCCTGCTTCCTTCTCATCTTGGCCCACCACATCGGCTTTGGCTTGACAGGAACGGGTAAGGATGATCTGCATCAGTTCTTCGCTCACCTCCGACTGTTCAGTCAGACTAGGCTGGGCTTCTAATTTCTCGAATAATTCTGCATCCCAAATGATGCCATATTTCACCACCTCGGCCATACCTGCCCGAAACTCCCGTGGCGGTAGAGTTGCCAACACTTGGGGATCAATCAACACAAGGCGGGGTTGATAAAATGCGCCGATTAGGTTTTTGCCTTGGGGATGGTTGACTCCGGTTTTGCCACCAATGGAAGCATCCACCATCGCTAGCAATGAGGTGGGGATTTGGACAAAGTTAATCCCTCGCAACCAGGTGGCCGCTGCAAATCCGGTCATGTCACCAATCACCCCACCTCCCAGGGATACCAATGTGGAGGAGCGCTCCAAACGATGTTTTAAAGCGGCATCATAAATGGTTTGGATGGAGCCAAGGTGTTTGTGCTGTTCCCCATCGGGTAAGAGGCATGGTTCAACCACAAATCCAGCTTGAGTGAGGGAGGCGATCGCCCTCTCCCCATAATGCTCAAATACGGTGGGATTGGACACCAGCAACATCCGTTGACCTAGCGCCTTTCCCGTGGGGGGCAAGTTGGTCAAGCTTTCGCCTTCTCCGGCTAACCAGGGACCAATGGCCTCTAATCCACCGGGGGCGATCGCCACATCATAGGATTGATTGGGCAATTTGACTGTAATCACCGATTTCATATAACTCCCCCAAAGTGCATAGTTCTGTGGTGCTGAATAAGGGGTAAAGCGGATTGGCTGATTGACTGACAAAACTTTTCCCCTCATCCCTAAATCCCTTCTCCCACAAGGGGAGAAGGGACTTCAAACCAGGTTCTTGGGTCGAAAGCCCCTCTCCCGCTCTGGGAGAGGGGTTGGGGTG
>JAYKIC010000163.1:0-9739 GCA_035284985.1 Leptolyngbyaceae cyanobacterium | reverse complement strand
CCAAGTTGCTGGTCAAGGTTAATCAGGGCATTTTGGTAATCAATTTGGGCTTGTAGTTCACGATCTTGAGCATCGACTAAGTCATCTTGGGCTTGGATAACCTCTGAGAAAGTTTTGCGTCCCCCCCGAAGTTGTTCTTGGGTATTTTCAAGTTGCTGTTGGGCGAGTTGGGTGGCCCGTTGGGCCTGCTCCACTTGGGCTTGCTGAAAGGCTACTTCCCTCAGGGCATTACGGATGTTGATTTCTAAATTTTCTAGATTTTCTATGTGGGTATTTTCGAGTTGCTGGATACGGGTCCGTTGTTGGATCACGCGCTGTTTGAGGGAGCGATCGCCCAACTCCCGGCCCAAGCGAATACCAGCCTGTACATCCGATCGTTCTGCCGCTTGGCTATCGAGCGCATTCAGATAAGTCAAAACCAAATTTAGATCCCAGCGGCGATCATTTTCAGACTGAAGTAACTGAATGGCCGCAATATCCAAATCCAGTAAATCTGCCTGATAATCTGGATTGTTGGCAACGGCGTATTTTACAAGAGTATCGTCATCCGCAAACTGAATCTCACTGGCCACCAGCCCAGCCATTTCAGTAGCCTCTGGGGCAAAAGTCGGGTCAACATCAAGGGCTTGGATTAGCTCAAGCTGGGCACTACGGAGGGCATCTGTAGCGGCCAATACATCAACCCGGCGGTTAGCGACACTGGCCTCAGCCTCCACTCGCTGAATGGCGGGTTCACGCCCAGCAGCAATCAACGCATCCATACGGGTCAGATCCGCCTCGGCCCGTCCCAGTCCCGCTTGCTGGATTTTCAACTGCTGCTGAGCTAACACCAAACGGTAGTAGCCCTGAATGGCAGTGGTGATTGTGGTGATGAGGGTTGATTTCAGACGAAACCGGGCTTGATCATCCTGAAGGTGAGCTAAATGAATGGGGGCACGATTGATAGCTTGACCTGCGTTGCGCCACAATGGATGAATGACGGTAATGGCAACGGTTTGCCCCACTCGATGGTTGCCGCCAGGGTTGAGTCCAATCCTGTCTTCGACCCAGCCATCCGTTTGCCATGAAACTGAAAACTCAGTTCCTGTTGGCAAGCGGACATCCATTTCAGCTCCTAATTCAGCCTCCACTCCGGTGACAGTGCTTAAGCCTTGGTCATTGCGCCCAGTCCCTAATTCAATTCGGGAGGTTAGGTTAGGATTAAATCGATCCTCAGCAATAGCCAAATCTGCTTGTTCAATAATGCGATCGAGGTAGGCATTTTTGATTGTGCGATTATTTTCCAAGGCCAAAACAACCACATCTTGCAGGACCAAAGGCAACGGCACATGGGGGGCTTGTGTCAATGAGGGGGTACGGGGAGGGGCATCCGCTGGCACATCGGGATCGGGCACAGAGGAATCTGTTCCTTGTCCTTCCGTTCTAGTCCGGTTGGCACGGAGGGAAGCTGCGGAAACAGGGGACTCATGGGTAGAAACTGTAGACCATGTCCCAACCTGTTGCGGTACCAGGAATGGCTGGGGCATGGGACGGGAAGTCCCTAATGGGGCCACCACCTCAACGGGAGCCAAAGAGGTTGAGGTGGAACCATGGGGGTGATATGGGGTTGAAGGACTATTGGGATGGGGCCGAGAAAGCAGGTCTGGTCTCACAGTTGGGTTGTCCGACAAGGGGGGTGGGGCGATCGCATCCACCGAGAGGGAACGGGGGGTGATCACCCCTAAGAAGGCGATCGCCATCACACTCACACTGCCACCCACCGTTAGTGACAATACCCGCATATTCCAGCCCCAACCCTGCATTTTGTTCAACCATTCCTCTGTTTTAGGCATGACTCCCCCTTTCCCTGATTCATCTCACCTTGTTTATTTTGAGCCTAATGTTATTCACTTTCATTGTTCTATCGCTAATCACTGACGGATCACGACCGCAAGGCATTGACCGGATCAAGCCGACTGGCTTGCAACGCTGGCACAAAACTAGAACTAACCCCGACAACAACCGCAGAGCCAAAGGCCATCAATGAGGTGCGGATATTAATCCGGTGGGGTAGTTCAAAGGTTTGAGCAACCGTGATGGCGATCGCTTGGGTAGTGGCGATCGCCACTACACCGCCAATGCAGCTAATGATCACCGCTTCCAGCACAAACTGCACCAAAATCTCCTGTTGGGTCGCCCCGATTGCCCGCCGCAGACCAATTTCCGCCGTCCGCTCCACCGTAGAAGCGATCGTAATATTGGCAATGCCCACCCCACCCACCGTCAACGCAATTCCACCCAGGACTAACAAAATAATTGAAACTGTCCGCAAGGTTTTACGCTGCTCATTAATCAAAAGAATATTATTCCAAGCAAAAAAGCCCTGTCCAATATGCTCTTGCTGTAAAATTTGAATCGCTTGGTCGCCAATGGCATCTAAATCCTCAATATTCTCTGGACGAATCAGGATTTTATCGAGAGTATCTCGTCCAGTCAGTGCAGTATCCATCGCCAAAGAAATCAGAATCAATCCTTTTGGCTCCCCCCCCCACTCATTTTCAAAGGAATTGACGACCCCAATCACCAAATAGGACGTGCTGTCAAAATATATTTGACGACCAATACCACCATCGCCGTCAAATAAATCTTGGGCGAGCAAGGTATCAATAACCGCAACCGCACGATAGTTTTCAATATCGGCGGGAGTAAAAAAACGACCCGATAAAAGCCTGTACCCCGATGTTTCCAAGAAATCAATGGAAACAGGTCTTAAATCAGCTTGGGCCTCCCGATCCTCGAACAAAACCGTGCTATCCCAAGCGCCCCAACGGCCTCCGCTGATAGACTGCCACCCCACAAGCCGCTGCTGCAAAAGCCCTATATCACTCTCCCTGAGGTCAAATGACTCTGCCGATGGGTTCCAATCCCAGTAAATATCCACCCGTGGAGCTTCCCGCTGACTCAATTGCTGGGCTAAGAACGCTTGCCCTAAGTTTCGAGCTTCCAAGGTGGCGCTGACGGACAGAACGCCCATGAACACGCCCAAGGTGCTGAGGAGCGATCGCACCGGATTACCCTTCAGGGACAAATAAGCAAATCGTAGCAAGTCGGGGGGGGCCAAACTCATAGGGTCAAATTTCAGCGAAACAATGACAACAATCCAGGAAAACCGTCAACAATGTCTTAATGTCTTGTAATCAGGATAGCCCCCTAGACGTAGAGCGCTTCACCCCTTAAAGTAAATCTACAATCCTGTCTAGACATTGCCGAATACCATTCTTTAGGTCAATATAATAGGTCAATATATAAAAATCTAGAGTACCCATAGTGTTATTTGAAGGTTATGGGTATTTTAGGGACAGGATTAGACAATTGTAGGGTTCGCGAGAGTCCTTCAGCTTGTCCACAGGTAAGTCATCTACCGTTAGGTATGTTTTTCCCCTAGGTATTATATTTATGCTAGAAACACTAGTATTAACTATATCCTGGGAGCGCTATGTACCCATCTGTAACCAAAGGTGCAAGGAATCTGGTTTACCCTGCCTTCCCCCCTGAAGGAAATTAGCCAAGATATCCGTGTTGGCGTATTAAAGGTTAGCAACATCGCAACCTAGAATACGGCCAAGAATGTACATTGGCCATTATCATAGAGGGCATTACCCCCTATTTGGTTATAGAGAGTGAGATGTAAGTTGCAATCCTGCCCAATGATTAGCCACGCAAACTGACCAAAACCATGATGCAAGCGAAAGGTCTGTCGGGTTCCACGTCACCACTTCACAGCAAGTCCAAGCAAGAACACCAGATTGTTCAAGCCTTAAAGGAAAAGTTCCATAATTACAAGGCGGTCTTAACGGAAGTTCTCAAGTGGACATCGGGACAACCCAGTTTAACCCAACAACTCTGCCATATGATGGTGGAGGAAAAAGATCGCCCCACCGATGGCCAAGAAGCGGTATGGGTTGAGCAGTTGGTCCAACACCATTGGGTGTCAAACTGGGAGCGGCGGGCCGAGCTATACCCCATGCGAGAAATTCGCGATCGCCTCATGCGACGGCGTAAGCACAATATCCAGCTCCTACGGCAATACCATCGCATCGTCCATAAAGGCACCATCCCTGACGACAACAGCCCAGAATTAGACGAATTGAAACATCTGGGTCTAGTCGTAAGCGACGGCAGTGCTGTTCGTATCTCCAATCGGCTATACTCATCGATCTTTGATGCCGACTGGGTTGAAAATGCCCTCAAAACCATTGAATTCTCCCTTGCCCCTAGCGATAAAGAATTCCGGGATTTACTAGGCACCCTAGAACGCAACCTATTATTATCCCAGGTCAACATTCTTTCCCAAGCCGACAACGACGAAAACCAACGATCCTCCCAAGTTCTTTACGAAGTATTACGTGACGTAACCTCCAAAATTGGCGACCTTGTAGGGGCCGATCGCGCCACCATTTTCTTGGTTAACGAAGATAAAACTGAACTCTGGTCTCTCGTTGCAGAGAACGATGCTGGAGATTTTCTTGACATTCAAGTCCGCATCGGCGAAGGAATTTCCGGTACGGTTGCTTCCACCAAAAAGGCCATCCACATTGCCAAGGACGTGTACAGCGATCCCCGTGCCAATTTAGTTAAAGAATATGACCAAAAGTATCACTATAGAACTCGTAATATTCTCGCCCTTCCCGTCCTCAATGCCGATAAGGAAGTCGTGGCGGTCATCCAGTTTCTCAACAAGCTCCAAAGTGATGAAGTCATTAACGGGAGTCAGGCCCAAAGTTTTACCAAAAGCGATGTGGAGCGATTAGGCAAATGTATTCGGCCCATTCGTCGCATTTTAGAAAGCTGTCAGTCCTGCTACAAAGTCATGAAAAAGCTACGGGCCACTGTAGCTTTGGCTGAAGCCACTCGCTCCATTGACCAAATCAACTTGGATACTAAAGCCATTTTGCAGCGGGTGATGAACACTGCCAAGAAATTACTTAATTCGGACCGTAGTACCCTTTGGCTCGTAGATCAAGACCGCAATGAATTGTGGACTGAAATTCCCGGTCGGGGCGAAGTGCGCTGCACCATTGGAGTAGGTTTTGCGGGTTCAGTAGCAGCCAGCCGGGAACCCATGCTGATTCCCTTTGATTTGTACAATCACCCCACCGCCGAAAATGCCAAAAAGGTAGACGAACAAACCCACTACCGCACCTGTAGCTTGCTTTGTATGCCCATCGTTAGCCCGGATGGCCAACTCCTAGGCGTGACTCAGCTTGTTAACAAACGTAAAGCAGGGCATTTTGAAGAGTACACCAAGGATGACTATCCCGGTGTACCGGATTACTTCAAAACCAGCTTTGACAAAAATGACCAGCAGGCGATGCAAGTCTTTAACGAGCGGGTTGGGGTGGTTTTGCAATTTGTCCGTACCCATGAGACCCTCAAACAGCTTTCCCAAGCTAAACCCAAGGAAGCCATTTACAACGCCCTAGCCGTACTCAGTAATTCTGTATCGGAACAGGAAGAGCAAAGTGATGAGGCGCTATACACCGGGTTGTACTATATGCTGACCTTCATCAGTGAGGCAGTTGGTAAACTATTGGGGGCGGAATACACCACTATCTTCTTGCTTGACAGTGAAGAGACAGGGCTGTGGACGCTGGTGGAAGATGAAGGGGGAGATGCCACAGAAATTCGAGTATCGGCCACCCTTGGCATTTCCGCTCGAATTCTACGCAGCAAAGCCGTACAGGTCAGCCGAGAACCCAAGCGGTTTAATGACGTGCTGATTTATCGAGGTATCCGCCACAGTCAAATTGAAAAGCTCAATAATTTATTGCTATATCCCGTTTTGGACAGTCGAGGCAGGGTGATTGCCATCATTCGCTGTTTTAATAAGCTGCACTCGTTTGCTGATATTAGCGATGGTCGTTCCAGCAAAAATGGAAGCAACGCTGACGATACCGATACGTTCACCAAGCAAGACGTGGATCGGCTCAACCAACGAACGCCCAAGATTTTACCCATTCTCCAGGCGTTCCAATCCTTCCATCAGGAAATTCTGACCATTAAGGAAAATCGTCGGGATGTTGATCCGCTATATGAAGCCATTAGCTTTGTGAAGCAGAGCAGTGGCAATCCGGAGGAGTTGATTCAAAACGTAATGCAGGCGGTGAAGAGTCTGACCAATGCCGATCGCAGCAGCTTGTGGTTATTAAAACCTGAGAGCAATATGTTGTGGACTAAGATTAAGCAAAGTGATGGGGAATGGCTAGAGGCTAGCGTTCCTATGGGTGAGGGTTTTGTGGGCAAGGTGGCGAAAACGGGGATTGCTGAAAATATCCCGTTTGATTTGTATGAGCATCCAGAATCGGATACGGCGAAACGCACCGATGAGCAAACCCATTATCGTACCTGTAGCTTGCTGTGTATGCCCGTGTTGGGCGAGGCGGGGGAATTATTAGGGGTAACACAGCTCATCAACAAGCGGGTTGAGGGCAACTATCCCGATTATGATCCAGAAATATGGCCGGAAGTTCCGTTTTACTTCCAAGCGGACTTTAATGAGGAAGACCTTCATAACATGGAAGTGTTTAATGACCAGGTTGGGGTTATTCTCGGTAGCATGACGTTGTACTAGCATGACGTTGTACTAGCATGACGTTGTACTCGGTTAATCCAATGCCTGAAACTGCTCTAACCAGTTTTGCATAGGCGGATTTAATGGTTGGCGGCG
The DNA here is from genome assembly GCA_035284985.1 of Leptolyngbyaceae cyanobacterium. Lineage (GTDB taxonomy): Bacteria > Cyanobacteriota > Cyanobacteriia > CAKZMO01 > CAKZMO01 > JAAHGY01. The sequence continues at coordinate 3,033 of JAYKIC010000163.1, read as the reverse complement.
ACGGTGGTTGGGGTCAATGCAGACATGGCAGGTGATGGCACGGGCGATCGCCCCTGTTTTCCCTTTTTCTTCTGCTATATCTGGTTCTAGCTCCCCTATTGCAGCCGACAAGTGGTAAGTGATCAAAAATTCACTGGGCTTCAGTAATTGTGGAATCAAGCTAATCCTATAAATTTCGCCACAAAACATGGGCTGAAACAAATCCACCTCAGCATGGACGATGGGGATGGCGTGGTGGCGATCGCCAAAAAACTGCCGTAACTCAATTCCCGCCGCTTGCAAAGATGCCTCGTACGCCTCGTGGCACATGGATAGCACATTGGCAAAATACACCACCCCAGCCGCATCCGTATCCCGAAACTGCACCATCCGTTTATAGGTAAATGGCATGTGGCTTCCCTAAATTATTTAGCGTAGAAAAGACTATCCTATCAGGCAAGGTGGGGACTCCGTGTATAATGCTCCTTTACGCCACTCATTGTTCATATTAAACCGTTCATGTCTAGCTTGTCCCCGCGCCCAGTCCACCGCCAAAATGCCACCGCCATTGATTTATCGGGGCTACCCCCTGCAACCCCTCCTCCCTCAGACTTGTTGCAGCCAGACTATTATCTCAACCGTGAACTCACTTGGTTGGAATTCAACCGTCGAGTCCTGCACGAAGCCATGGACCCCCGGACCCCATTGCTAGAGCGGCTGAAGTTTATGTCCATTTTTAGCTCTAACCTAGATGAGTTTTTCATGGTACGGGTGGCCGGACTCAAAAAGCAGGTGGAAGCCCAGGTCAGCAAATTAACGCCGGATGGGTTAACCCCCCAGGATCAATTAGATGAAATTAGCCAACGATTGCGGCCCATGGTGGTGGAACAACATGAGCATTGTGAACAGGTGTTGCGATCGCTGCTCAAACAACATCAGATCCACATCCTCAGCTACACCGACTTAGATCCGTCCCAAATCACCTATCTCAAGAACTATTTTGACCATGAAATTTTCCCGGTCCTCACCCCCCTTGCAGTAGATCCGGGTCATCCCTTCCCCTATATTTCTAACCTCAGCCTGAATTTAGCCGTGGTCATGCGCGATCCAGAACATGAGAGCGATCGCTTCGCCCGCCTCAAACTCCCCTCTCCCCGCTTTGTCCAACTGCCACGAGACCTATGGAACCACATCGGCACGGGGACAAGCACCCCCACCACTAAAGCCATGTGGGTGGGCGTGCCCTTGGAAGAGGTGGTCGCCCACAATTTAGAAACCCTATTTCGAGGCATGAGCGTCAAGGAATATTGTGTTTTTCGGATCACTCGCAATGCGGATATTGCCGTGGAAGAAGATGAAGCCGACGATTTAATGCTAGCCATTGAGCAGGAATTACGTAAACGTCGTCTGGGAGGATCAGCCGTGCGGATGGAAATTCAAACCTCGGCTCCAGCCTTAGTGCGCGAAACCCTAACCACTGAGTTAAATCTAACCAGCAACGATGTATACGAACTATCGGGATTACTTAATCTCCGGGATATGATGGCATTCATGGCCATTCCCCTGCCCAAACTCAAAGATCCCCCCTGGACTCCGGTGGTGCCCCCGCCGTTTCAGGCATTGGAGCAGGAAGATTTGCCCGAAGCCCTACGAGAAGGGGAAAGTTGGGAGGATATATTCTCCCTGATTCGACAACACGATTTAATGATTCACCATCCCTACTACTCCTTTTCCGCAACCATACAACGATTTATTACCCAATCCGCCCATGACCCTAAAGTGCTGGCCATTAAGATGACCTTGTACCGTACCTCTGGGGATTCACCCATTATTCAAGCCTTAATCGCAGCCGCCGAAAATGGCAAACAAGTGGTGGCGTTGGTGGAACTCAAAGCCCGATTTGATGAAGCCAATAATATTCTCTGGGCCAGAAAATTGGAACAAGCGGGTGTCCATGTGGTTTATGGTCTCCTTGGCCTCAAAACCCATACTAAAGTGGTTCTGGTAGTGCGCCGTGAGGAAGAAGGGTTACGACGTTATCTTCACATCGGTACCGGAAATTACAACCCCAAAACAGCCAAACTCTACACGGACTTGGGTTTACTCAGTTGCCGCCAGGAGTTGGGGGCGGATTTATCGGAATTATTTAATTCCCTCACGGGCTATTCCAAACAGCGTCACTATCGTAAATTGTTGGTGGCTCCGATGAATTTGCGCGATCGCATGGCCGCCCTCATCCAACGGGAAATCGACCATGTTAAGGCGGGAGAATCAGCTCACATTATCGCCAAGATGAATTCCTTGGTGGATCAAGCATTGATTGCCAAGCTGTATGAAGCCTCCCAAGCCGGGGTGAAAATTGATCTGATTGTGCGGGGCATTTGCTGCCTGCGTCCAGGGATGCCAGGGATTAGTGAAAATATCCGGGTAATCAGCGTTGTGGGACGCTATCTGGAACACTCCCGCATTTTTTGGTTTCACAATAACGGTGCATCAGAGTGCTTTATCGGCAGTGCCGACTGGATGCCCCGTAACCTCGATCGGCGGGTGGAGGCGGTGGCACCGATTGAGGATAGGGCGATCGCTCAACAACTACAGGATCTGCTCACCCTGATGCTAAACGATAACCGCCAAGCTTGGGAACTTCACAGTGATGGACGTTACGAACAACGTCGGGCCAAGAAAGGCGAGGAGGAATGCAACACCCAGGTGATCTTGATGGAACAAGCCTTGGAGGCGGTGGCTAAGGGATAAAGGGGCGAACAGGAACCATGTCATCCCACTGAAGCCCAGACCGTAGCCCCCCGACCATCGCAAAAACCACCTCCGCTCAATCCCCATGCAGAAATTTTAGATAACTTTGGCTCAATTCTTTCACCGATATATCGTAAAACTGTTTGCCATGGTCTGGGGTGGCTAGGGCCGGATTCGACCCCATCCGCCCGTCGGGATACCGTCGCCGGAAATCCACCGCACTATAAATTGGATAACCAGAAGCCACCGGACTACTTAAGGGTGCCTGTTTAATCGCGTTCGGGTAAACATATTGGGTCA
>JAYKIC010000162.1:0-5636 GCA_035284985.1 Leptolyngbyaceae cyanobacterium | reverse complement strand
CATTGCCTTTGTCAATAAGATGGATCGCACAGGGTCTAACTTTTTTAAGGTGTATGAGCAGGTGCGCGATCGCCTCCGTGCCCCTGCTGTGCCAATCCAGATTCCGATTGGTAGCGAAGATGCTTTTCAAGGCGTGATTGATCTAGTGCGGATGCAGGCAATCATCTACGCCGATGATATGGGCACTAACTTCGACTACACGGATATTCCTGCTGACTATCAGGAGCGGGCAGATGAGTATCGTAGCCTATTGTTGGAGGCGATCGCCGAATCCGACGACGGTCTCATGGAAAAATATTTGGAAGGCGAAGAGCTAACCCAAGCTGAGGTCATGGCTGGCATTAGAAAAGCCACAATTAGCGGCTCAATGGTGCCGATGCTTTGTGGTTCCGCCTTTAAGAATAAGGGGGTTCAACCCTTGTTGGATGCAGTTGTTGATTACTTACCTGCCCCTATCGATGTTCCAGCGATTCAGGGAGCATTGCCCGATGGCAGTGAGGTGGTGCGGCTTTCTGACGATGACGAACCGTTTTCAGCTCTGGCATTCAAGATTATGTCCGATCCTTACGGTCGTCTTACCTTTGTGCGTGTTTATTCCGGTGTTTTAACCAGAGGTACCTATGCACTGAACTCTACTAAGGATAAGAAAGAGCGGATAGCCCGGTTAATTGTTTTGAAAGCCGATGAACGCATTGAAGTAGATGAATTAAGGGCTGGAGATCTGGGGGCTGTCTTAGGGTTGAAGGATACGTTTACCGGAGATACGCTTTGCGATCCTGAGAAGCCAGTGATTCTTGAGTCTCTATACGTTCCAGAGCCTGTTATCTCAGTTGCGGTTGAGCCTAAGACCAAGCAGGACATGGAAAAGCTGGCCAAGGCTTTACAATCTTTATCTCAGGAAGATCCCACTTTCCGTGTTAGTGTTGATCCGGAAACCAATCAGACCGTGATTGCGGGAATGGGGGAACTGCATCTGGAGATTCTGGTTGATCGAATGTTGCGGGAATTTAAAGTTGAGGCGAATATTGGCGCTCCTCAGGTGGCCTACCGCGAAACGATTCGGAAGGCGGTGTCAGCCGAAGGCAAGTTTATTCGTCAAAGTGGTGGTAAGGGTCAGTATGGTCACGTTGTGATCGAGGTAGAACCTGCCGAAGAGGGGTCAGGATTCGAGTTTGTTTCTAAAGTTGTGGGTGGGACAATCCCGAAAGAGTATATCTCTCCTGCTGAACAAGGCATGAAAGAAGCTTGCGAGTCTGGTATATTGGCTGGGTATCCTGTCATTGACCTCAAGGTGACCCTCGTTGATGGGTCTTACCACGATGTGGATTCCTCTGAAATGGCCTTTAAAGTTGCTGGTTCCATGGCCATAAAGGACGCAGTGATGAAAGCCAATCCTGTTCTGCTCGAACCTTCAATGGAAGTTGAGGTAGAAGTTCCTGAAGATTTTTTAGGTGACGTTATGGGTGATCTAAATTCTCGTAGGGGGCATATCGAAGGAATGGGTTCAGAGGATGGTATCGCCAAGGTAACGGCTAAAGTGCCATTGGCAGAGATGTTTGGGTATGCCACCGATATCCGGTCCAAGACCCAAGGTCGGGGCATCTTTTCGATGGAGTTCGACAGCTACAACGAGGTTCCTCGTAATGTTGCTGAGGCTGTTATCGCGAAAAACAAAGGGAACGCATAGTTTAGATAGATTCGAAATAAGGAAACGTAACTCATGGCACGCGAAAAGTTTGACAGAAGTAAACCTCACGTAAACATTGGTACTATTGGTCACGTTGACCACGGTAAAACAACCCTAACCGCAGCAATTACCATGACTTTGGCTGAGTATGGCGGAGCCACTGCTCAAAGGTATGAGGACATTGATGCTGCTCCTGAGGAAAAAGCGCGGGGTATTACCATTAACACTGCTCACGTGGAATACGAGACTGAGAAGCGTCACTACGCCCACGTTGATTGCCCAGGGCACGCTGACTATGTGAAAAACATGATCACGGGTGCGGCCCAGATGGATGGTGCCATTCTCGTTGTATCCGCAGCGGATGGTCCAATGCCCCAGACTCGTGAGCATATTCTGTTGGCTCGTCAGGTAAACGTTCCTCACCTGGTCGTATTTTTGAATAAGGCTGATCAGGTTGATGATGAGGAGTTGCTTGAGCTAGTGGAGCTTGAGGTACGTGAACTCCTAAGCGAATATGATTTCCCTGGTGATGATATTCCTATCATTACTGGTTCTGCGCTGCAAGCGACGGAAGGGGATGCAGATGCCAGAGCCAAAATTTTAGAGTTGATGGCTGCTGTAGATGAAAATATTCCTCAACCTGAGCGGGATATTGACAAAGATTTCTTGATGGCGGTTGAAGACGTTTTCACCATTACGGGGCGGGGAACCGTTGCTACTGGTCGGATCGAGCGGGGTATCGTCAAGGTTGGCGATGATGTACAACTCGTTGGTCTAGAGAAAGAGGGCGAAGAGAAGACTGTTCGCACGACAAAGGTGACTGGAATTGAAATGTTCCGTAAGTCTTTGGATCAGGGGCAAGCTGGGGATAACGCGGGTATTCTGCTTCGGGGTTGGAAAAAAGAAGAGATTGAGCGGGGCATGGTTTTGGCTAAGCCTGGTACGATTACACCCCATAAGAAGTTTGAGTCTGAGGTATATGTGCTTAAGAAAGAGGAAGGTGGTCGTCATACGCCATTTTTCGCTGGCTATAAGCCCCAGTTCTTCATCCGAACGACTGATGTGACTGGTAGTATTGATGCTTACACGGCTGACGATGGTGCGGCTGTGGAGATGGTGATGCCTGGAGACCGGATCAAGATGACTGTATCCTTGATTAGCCCTGTGGCGATCGAACAAGGGATGCGATTTGCGATTCGTGAAGGGGGTCGCACGATTGGTTCTGGTGTTGTATCCAAGATCCTTGAGTAATTTCAACGCCGAATGTTGATGTGTTTGGGGGTTGGTAGTCATTTAGCTATAGAAGGCTACCAGCCTCCAATTTGTGTAAACCTGAACCTTGACAAGTTCATAAGTAGTAATCGTTATTGAGGCTATATTTATCATGGCAGCTATTCAGCAGCAAAAGATTCGGATTCGACTTAAAGCATTTGATCGGAGTCTTCTTGATACGTCCTGTGACAAAATTGTAGATACCGCCAGCCGTACGGACGCAACACCCATTGGGCCGATTCCTCTCCCTACTAAGCGGCGGATTTATTGTGTGTTGCGATCGCCCCACGTCAACAAAGATTCGCGAGAGCATTTTGAGACTCGGACTCATCGTCGCATTATTGATATTTACCAGCCCTCTTCCAAAACGATTGATGCCTTGATGAAGCTTGATTTGCCTGCTGGGGTTGATATTGAGGTCAAGCTTTAGTTCACGTTGACGTGATGGTGTGATGAACGATCTGAGGGTGAAACTAGCAGATTTTGATGCCATTATCTTTGATTTGGGTGGCGTGATTATCAATATTTGCTATGGAAAGTCAATTGAAGCCTTAGGTCAGCTTGTGGCAAAAGCTGGCCATTCCTTACCTGCCGAGGTTGCCCAGGCTGACGTGTTTCAACAATATGAGATGGGACGAATCACATCAGGGGAATTTAGGGATGGGGTGCGATCGCTCCTCGCTTTACCCAACGTCACTGATGAGCAATTGGATGCTGCCTGGAATGCCATGTTGTTGGATATTCCAGGCGATCGCCTCAAACAATTGCAGGTGTTGGGGCAGACCCAACGAACCTTCGTGTTATCGAATACGAATGAAATTCATATGAAGGCGTTTGGTTCGATTTTGGCAGAGGCGTTGGGTGAACCATTCGCCAAATTGGAGCATATGGTTGAGCAGGTCTACTGTTCTCACTGGATGGGCGATCGCAAGCCAAATCCCAGTATTTTCGCCACCATTATTGCTGAGCAAAAACTCAATCCTGCTCGCACCCTGTTTATTGATGATACCCTTCAGCATATTGAGAGGGCGCGGACCATGGGCTTACAAGTATTGCACCTTGATCCAAACCAGGGGCTAAATTTTGAATCGATTCGGTGGATTGCTTAGCTAGGGCTGGTGTTGATTTAGGGAAAGACGAGGGTTAGGGTCCAGTAGAATAGGGGAGCTAGGGCGATCGCAGGTAGGAATGAGGCTAGACGAATTTTACTGATATCCAGTAAGCCCAGCCCAATGGCGAGGATCATTAAACCGCCAATCCCTGTTACCAGCATGAGATATGCATTACTCTCCGCATCGGGTATGGTTTTCCCCAGCAGACTGCTGAGCAGAGAAAGTCCACCTTGGTAAATCATGATGGGGATGATCGAGAAACCCACTCCGATGCCGTAGGTGCTAGCAAGGGGAATGGCAACCAAGCCATCCATCGCGGCCTTTAGCACCAAAATAGTATTGTTTCCGATCAGACCATTGTGGAGACTACCCAGTAGGGCCATGGGACCAATGCAAAATAAAAGGCTTGTGGAAACAAAGCCTTCCGTAAATCGGCCTTTGCCTTTGAAATGATGCTTGAGCCAGTCCCCCAAGCCATTGAGTTTGCCCTCTAATTGCCACCATTCTCCTAGTAAACCGCCGAAAATAAGGGCAATCAGTCCTAATACAACACCATCGATGCCACGGGGCGGAACGGCGGTGAGCCGCCCTGCCATGGAAACACCCAGCCATAGGGTTAGCAAGCCAACGCCCTGAGTGATAATGGTTTGCATGGGTTGGGGTAAGCGTTGCCTCAGCAATATGCCTAGGGTTGTGCCTGCCAGAACAGTGAAAACATTAATCCAAGTTCCACTAGTTTTGGCCCAAAGTTCTACCACCATACATCATCAAGTTCCACACTGTATCCGACTTCCGATTATTGTCCATCTTTTTGGTCATAAATTTTTAGTAATGGTTTCGGTATCGCTATTGGCATCTCGGAAAGGGCAGTTTAACGTAGCTTTAAACCAACATTGCGACAAGGACTCATAAACTATGCGATTACAGCTACAAACGTGGCCTGAGGTAGAAGCGTATCTGCGAATCTCCAACGGTATTATTATTCCTACGGGATCAACCGAACAGCATGGCCCGACAGGCTTGATTGGGACGGATGCGATTTGTGCGGAGGCGATCGCCCACGGGGTTGGCGAACAAGTGAAGGCATTAGTGGCCCCCACCATCAACGTCGGCATGGCTCTACACCACATGGACTTTCCCGGTAGTATTAGCTTGAAACCCACCACTCTAATTTTAGTGGTGCAGGACTACCTCACCAGTTTAGTCAAAGCGGGGTTCCGTCGTTTTTTCTTTATCAATGGTCATGGCGGGAACACCGCCACCCTCAAAGCCGCCTTTGCCCAAACCTATGCCCATGTGATTGAGTTGGGGATTGAAGGGGCGGATCGGGTTCAATGTCAGTTGTTTAACTGGTATATGGGGATTGGGCCACAAGGGTTAGCGAGGCAGCTATATGGCAACCAAGAAGGATCTCATGCTACGCCGAGTGAAGTTGCCTTGACCCAATATGTTTACCCGAACGCGATTAAACAGGCACCCTTAAGTAGTCCGGTGGCTTCTGGTTATCCAATTTATAGTGCGGTGGATTTCCGGCGACGGTATCCCGACGGGCGGATGGGGTCGAA
>JAYKIC010000161.1:0-7113 GCA_035284985.1 Leptolyngbyaceae cyanobacterium | reverse complement strand
TAGCTAACCCCCAAACTGTTCACGGCAGTCTGGAGGCTAGGCATGATTATGCCTTAGTCACCCCGACTTTCGCTACTGTTGTGGGGTGGCTAGGGTGTATTGGGTTCTGGTTTCCTTGTTCATTTATGTTGTGGAGACCAGAGCAATCATGTTTCAACCTGACGATTCGGGCGCAAATGCGTCCTCTGTTTCTGTTGCGAATGTTTCAGCGAGTCCATCAGCCTGTCGTCAGCCCCAATATGAAACGGTGCGGCACATGGTATTCGGCAGCGTGTCAGCGGTACAGCATACGATCAAGCTATTGTATCGACTCAATTATGCGGAGCCGAATGATTGGAGTAAGCCGATGCCGACGGGTCAGCCCAATGAAGTGGTAGCGGTGTTGACCAAGAAAGTGAGGGTGTAACGCGAGGAAGCGCTCATCAACGCAACACCATTTCCACGCCTCTGCCGGGAGCGGTGGTCACACCTCGGCGTTTAGCGACTTCTGGGGTGTGACCCACCCATTCTAGTTGGTAGTGAGACACCAGGGTTGCCAGCACCAGTTTCAGTTCAAATTGGGCTAACACTTCGCCAATGCAGCGCCGCGTCCCTCCTCCGAAGGGCAGGAATTCCGTGCTAGAAAATTGCCGTTCCAGGAATCTTTCGGGGCGAAACGTGTGGGAATCGGGGTATAAGTCGGGACGATGGTGAATCAGATAGATGGCTCCGTAGAGGCGATCGCCCGGTTGTAAGTCATATCCCATCAGCGTTAGATGCGCAGTAACTTCACGGGGTACGGTTAAGATAGCAATGGGATAAATCCGCAAGGTTTCGTTGCAAACGGCGGTGAGATAGGGCAGTTGGGAAACGGAAACGGGGTCGGGGTCCGGTCCCAGGGTTTGGATTTCGTCGATTAACCGCTGGCGAATGGTGGGATCTTGATGGGACCAGTACAAGGCCCAGGCGATCGCATTCGCCGTCGTTTCATGACCTGCCACCACCAGGGTGAGCAATTCGTCGTGGAGTTCGGCATCGCTCATGGGTTGACCGTCTTCATCCCGTGCGGCTAGGAGCAAACTGAGGATATCGGTTTTAGTGTCTAGGTTTTGGTGACGGCGATCGCTAATTTCCGCCAGCAATACCTCACTAATTTGGCGACGGAGCGCCTGGAACCGTCCCCACGGACTGCGACCGCCCCACTCAAATCGCAATCCTGAGAAAAATAATGCCGCTGACACCAAAATATTCTGAAAACTTCCAGTAAATTCCACTAGCAGAGCGCGAAGTTGGTCAAACCGTGGTCCGTCACTGAGGCCAAACACCACTTTGAGAATGACATCAAGGGAAATGGTTTGGAGGAGCGATCGCGCCAAAAACGTCTCCCCTGGTGTCACAGTTGCCATAGCCTGGTGGGTCAACTCGCCAATTAACTGACCGTACTGGGGAATGCGATCGCGGTGGAACGGCGGCATCACGAGTTTCCGCTCCCGACGATGCCGATCGCCTTCCAGACAGAAAATGGAGCGATCGCCCACAATCGGCTGCAACAACCCATTAGGCGGAGCTGTAATGCAGTCGGTGCGGGAAAATAACTGTTGAATTCCCTGGGGATCATTGATGAAAAAGACCCGCTCTTGGGCACCGATGACTGGGGCGTTGGCGATCGCCGTCCCCTGTCGCCCAATCTGATCCATGTAGTCCAACGGCTTGAGGGTGTAGTGCAATCGTTGTAACCATAGAGGGGCTGGGGAGGCTGGGGGAATGGTTGTAGGCATTGGCAAGACTGACACAATAAACAACACCTCCACTGTACAGGGAACGTTACCCGGTCAGGGTCTGAAATAATCCGGAAATTGTCTACTGAGAATGAATATTCAAGGCAAGAACCTAAGGCGCAACTGCCACCGTTTGCAGACCATTATTTTGCAGACCATTATTTTGTGGACCATTATTCTGTGGACCATTATTTTGTGGACCATGCCATGTTAGCAATGTACTAGTCAACCATGGGTTCAAGAATGTTGAACTTGTGATAGTGCTGCTAATTCCTGTGATAGAAATAGAGAAATAGGGTGTTGTTTAGTTGTAAACGTAAATTACAACATCTTTTAATTACATTTTGTTCATGATTAGCTTTGGCAGCACCAAGATGAGTACAGCATTTTTAGAGTCCTCGTTGTTGAATTCCTCAGTTGAATTGGCTCTATCAGATTCTCTGGCCATGATGTGGGACGTGCTAACGACCTTCTCGCACCAGGCGGATGTGTTGGAGGAAATGGCGATCGCCTTTGGTCCCAGCCTCAATCCCGATACCGTTGACCAACTTTTCACCGACATCACCAAATCCGCTGCGAACCTTCCCCGCTTCGACATTCGCCCCAGTCTCGAAATCAACGGTGCTTACGGAGCCTTTGCCGCTGCGACCAACACGATTTATTTGTCTGAAGAGTTTCTAGTGACCAACCAAAACAATATTGCCGTCATCAGCGACGTGCTGCTCGAAGAGTTGGGCCACTTCCTCGACACCCAGCTTAACCCCACCGACAGCCCCGGTGATGAAGGGGCCATTTTTAGTGACCTCGTTCAAGACAATCCCTTCACCGCCGCTGAACTGGATGCCCTCTACGCCGAAGACGACAGCGTCACCGTCACCCTCGATGGCGCAACCGTCCAATTGGAGCAAGCCACCCCCGGCATTAACTCCGCCTTTGACCTGATTGGCCTCACCCAACTCCGCAACGACCCCCGCTTCAGCGGCATTGATGGCACAGGCTTCGCCGTTGCCGTCATTGACACTGGCCTCGATCGCACCCATCCCCTGCTCAGTGGCAACTACGTCACAGGGTTCGACTTTGTGGACAATGACAACATTCCCAACGATCAAAATGCCCACGGAACTCACGTTGCAGGCACCGTTGGTTCCACTGACGAAAATATCGGTGTTGCCCCTGATGTGGGGTTAATTGGCCTCAAAGCCTCTGGTCGGGATGGATTTTTCTCCACCTATGACCTGTTGGACTCCCTCAACTGGGTGCTGGCTAATCACCGCCAATATAATATCGTTGCCGTCAATATGTCCCTGGGGGGCGGCTTCTACACCTCCGCACAGCAGGTGGCGGGTGATCCCCTGATTGATGTCGTCAATCAGTTGGAGTTGGCTGGTATTACCATCGTATCCGCCGCTGGCAATAGCTATGATTACAAAGAAGATGTCTTTGGCAATCTGATTGAAAACCAACGGCAAAATGTGGGTTCCCCGGCCATCTACTCCACCCTATCCGTGGGGGCGGTGTGGCAGGATAATAACGATTTCGGCAGCTTTACGGGGCAGCAGGTAGCGGGGAGCGATCGCCTCACCGTTTTCAGCCAGCGATTAAATGCCGACAACATGATCTTCGCCCCCGGTGCCATGATTAAAAGCACCGTACCGGGCGGAGGCTTTGACCAGTGGCCCGGAACCAGCATGTCTTCCCCCCACATTGCCGGAATTGTCGCCCTCATGCAGGAAGCCGCCGTTCAGTTTGGGGGCCGCACCCTCACCCCCGATGAAATTGTCGAAATTCTCCGCACCACCGCAGACACCGTATTTGACGGGGACGACGAGGAAGATTTTGTCCGCAACACCAACATTTCCTACCCCCGCGTCAACGTATTCCGGGCCGTTGAGGAAATCTTCAACCGCTTCCAAGATTTGGGCGGCACCACGGGCGACCCCAACGGCACCATCCAAGGAGCGCTGATCGGTCCGAGACTGGACGGGGCGGAAGTGCTGTCAGTGACGGGGAGTATCGGCTTTGATGGCGGTACGGTTAATGTCGGAAATACGGATGTGGACATCGTTCAATTCACTGTGGAAGCGCCCGGAACCGTCAGCATCGAAGTAGCCACCGATGCCGCCTCCCCCGATGACTTTGACTCAATTTTGCGGTTGTTTAATCAAAATGGCACCCAAATCGCCTCTAACGACGACAAGAACGCGAACTCCACCTTCTCCAGATTGGATGTGTTCCTCAATCCAGGGACGTACTACGCCGGAGTCAGCGGCTACGATAACGGAGCCTATAACCCCACAGTAGCAGGCAGCGGCGTTGCCGGGGAAACAGGCAACTATGAACTCCGCTTTAGCGTGAATAGTCCCGACCCGAACGGTTTGCTCAGTGGCGCGGTAGATGTGCAGTTGGGCACCAGCCGGGAACCCCTGTTGTTTGAAGGGTTCATCGGCGCAGATTACGGTAAACCCGTGGGGGTATCCGATGTGGACCTGTTCAAGATTGTGGTGCCGGATAATGGCACCCTGTTGATCGACATTGACACGCCCTATGAAACGGATTACGTAGACTCCTTCCTGCGGCTGTTTGATGAAAATGGCAACGAGCTATTTTTTGAAGATGGTGGGTTGTTTGAAAGCGATGATGATCTGTCCTTTGACCGAGTTGGCAACGCAACGGAATTTACAGATGCCCAGTTTCCTGATCTGGTGTTTGAAGATCCGGTGGATCGTGATTTCTTTGACGGTCACGAGACGGATAGCTTCCTGGGCGCACTGGTTGAGCGGGGTGAAGTTTACTACATTGGGGTGTCCGATTACTTTAACCAAGACTATAACGCCACCAATCTCAACAATCGCTTGGATGCAGGGGAAGGGGGCTTGTATGACTTAATCGTTGAGTTTGTCAACAACGACCTCAACGGCAACATTGATCAGGCGGTATCGGATCTTTCCTTGCCCGTTACCGATCAGCGGGGACTGATTGGCTCAGATGGCGACCCCGTCACGGGTGATTTGCTGGAGGTAGGGGACAAGGATGTGGACTTTTTCAAAATTCGTCCGGCCACAGCGGGAATTTTGGAAATTGACATTGACTCCTTTGATGCTGCATCCCAACTGACCTTTGATACGGCCTTTGACAGTGTGGTGCTGGTGTTTGATGGGGATGGCAATTTGGTTGCCTCCAATGATGATAGTGCATCCCTGGACCCGTTCCTGCAAATTCAAGTGAGTGCCAATACGGATTATTTTGTGGCGGTGACGGGATATGGCAATGATAATTTTGATCCGTTTGCCTTGGGCAGTGGCTCCAGTGGGGAAACGGGGGAATATATTCTGAAGAGTTCGTTGCAGCCCTCGTCCAGTTTTGGCGCGTTGACGAATGATGCCATCCAAACTGGGGCGAAGATTCAGGCGGTGAATCCTGGGGATGAAATTATTGGCAACATTGGCTCTGATGATAATTTTGTGGTCGGTGCGACGGATATTGATTTGTATCGGTTTGTGCCCTCTGGCAGCGGGGCTGTAAGTGTTCGCACGGTCACCAACCTGACCGCTTCACCGGAAGATAGCGGGGCGGATACATTCCTACGATTCTTTGATGCTGCTGGGAATGAACTTGCGTTTAATGATGATGAATCGGATACAACGCGAGGAAGTTTGGTGCAGGCGACCGTGGTTGCTGGCCAAGAATATTACATCGGGGTGAATGGATACAGTGACCAGGCACGCAATTACGATCCCCTGACGGGGACTGGGGCAGTTGCTGGCAGTGAGGGCAGCTACTTGCTCACGGTTGAGACCGATGGAAAGGGTATTGATGGTTTGATTGGGGGGGATGGGAACGATCGCTTAGTGGGTACTGACACCAACGATCAGATTGTGGGTAATGGGGGGAGCGATCGCCTCATTGGCAAAGACAGCAACGATAAGCTGATGGGTGGCAACGGTAAAGACAACCTCAAAGGGGGCGATGGCAAGGATCGGCTGGATGGCGGCAATGGTAACGATAAATTGGATGGCGGCAAGGGCAATGACCTTATCTTTACCGGAGGGGGGCGCGATCGCGTTCGCATCCGTAAAGGTCAGGGCTTTGATCAAATCAAAGATTTTAGTAGCCGAGACAAGATTGACCTGGCGGGCATCAAGTTTAATCAACTGTCCCTACAACAGCAGCGGAATGACGTAATTGTCCAGCTAGGTCGGGAGAATCTGCTGAGAATTGAGGATGTGGATCTAGCTAGCATCACCCGCACGGATTTTGTTTAGCACTGGTCACGATACATAAAATTTTTGTTAGCGGTGGGCACAGCGCACCCACCGCTAAGAACATTCTCCAGGGTTTTAGATTAGGGAATGTCGGTATCGTTGTAAGGGGGGCTAACCTTTGTCACTTGAGTCACATTAAAAATAATGGCGAATGGGCGACCTGCTTCTAGGGCGATCGCCTCTTCCACAATATCCACCTCATCTGGAGTGATGGTTTCCACCGAACGAACCACCAACTCAATGGTAGAACTCCGCCAAAAAATCCGAGTTTCAATCAACTCAATGTCTTGGCGCGATAGCACCGCACTACTGGAGATAATGGTTTGAATAGAATGGTTCAAACGACTTTGGCGCACCAACCTTAGGGAACTCACCCCTAACGGGATAATCAGAATGACCATGAGAATAACCCCAACCCCCCAACTAAGGGTACGGCTAAATTCGTTATCGGGGCGGGTATAGCCTGCGAGGGCGTAGACCAACGTGCAGGCAAGATTAATGCCCAGAAGGTTGGTGCAATAGAGCAAAAAGGCTCCGCTGCAATAGTTCCACTGCCCTTGGGATAAGGTCAGACCCACGACACAGAGAGGTGGCATCAGGGCGACAGCGATCGCCGTTCCAGGGATGGCATCCCCGACCTCTGGCCGGATCTTGGCATAGCTGCTGACGGCCCCAGCCACAATCGCAATCATCAAATCAATGAGAGTGGGCTGAGTGCGGGTCAGCACTTCACTGCCAAAGGCCGGAATCCCAATTAAAAACCCTGCCGCCGCCGACACCAAAATGCCCAGCAGGGTACCCAAACTGATGGAGACTGCGCTGATCCTGAGCAGTTCGCGATCGCCCTCAATGGCCGCGAACGCAAACCCCCGCAAGGGCAACATCAGCGGCGCAATAATCATCGCCCCGATAATGACTGCCATACTATTAATCATTAACCCGAAGGTGGCAATCAAACAAGAACTGATTAGCAATACCAAAAAATTGAGGCTAAATTTTGAGTCTTCCAGTAAAGACCCCCGCAATTTCATAATCGGCACCCTAGCCAACCATGCCTGAAGTTGAATCCCAAGCCATTGAAACCATCGTTGAGT
>JAYKIC010000160.1:0-3853 GCA_035284985.1 Leptolyngbyaceae cyanobacterium | reverse complement strand
ATCTTGGTCAGAAATTCAGCGATGTCACTATGAATCAACCCTATATCAACACTGAAAATGTTCGCCCCTGTGGTTGCTATGACAAATCAAACCCTTTCCCCTCGCCCCCTCTTAGAATGTCCCAGTTGCAGTAGGCATACGATTGTGGAACATCGAACGGGTGTTTATCGATGTATTGCCTGTGATTTTGAGCGGGACTTAGAGGCAGAAGACTTTAACGCTCGTCGAAACCGACGTTCTAATCGCAATGCTAGCCGTTATTCACCAGAAAAGGATGACAACGATGTTAATCCATTGCCCTTGTTTTTGATTGGTGCAATTTTTGTCATACTACTCATTTAGTTCGTGTCGCTAGTCCATTTATTCAAGGACTGTTGAACCGTTATTTTGCCTTGATTTTGTTCTAGTTCCTTTGAAATTTATTTACGGTGCCTGGTTACGTTTTGACTGATTACTACTACATGATCAAGGGTACATCTGTCATGGGATGGGGCGATCGCCCACGGTGATCAGCAACATCTCCACTCATCAGGGTTTTTTCTATTTCAGTTTGTTATCGATTAGAGCACATCGTTTAGATGCAACTTTACGACTTGTTAGCTGTTAGTTATTAGTGATTCACTGACCCAGTTCTGACCCAGAAATTCTCTTAATTTAACTTAAGCAAAACCCCGACTTCCCATAGAAGCCGGGGTTTTGCATGGGTTTATTTTTGATGGACCTAGGATGGTTGAATCTAGCGCATGGTAACAAATTCTTCAGCGGAACTGGGGTGAATACCGACTGTGGCATCGAAATCAGCTTTCGTCGCGCCCATTTTAACGGCGATCGCTATTCCCTGAATAATTTCCCCCGCATGATCCCCCACCATGTGAGCACCCAACACTCGCTGGCTTTCCTTGTGGACCACCAGTTTCATCAGGGTCATCTCGTCATGCTTTCCAGGCAAGATGTAGTACATGGAGCGGAATCGGGCACGGAAAATTTGAATGGATTCTTCGCCATATTGGGCGATCGCTTCCTGTTCCGACAATCCCACGGTTCCCGCTTCCGGTGTGGTGAAAATGGCCGTGGGCACATTTTCGTGGCTCATGAGGCGGGGCTTATGGCCAAACTCCGTATCAGCAAAGGCCCGTCCTTCATTGATGGCCACCGGAGTAAGGTTAATCCGGTTAGTGCAATCTCCGACTGCAAAAATAGTGGGATCAGCCGTGCAGCTATATTGATCAACCGCGATCGCCCCATCCTTCGTTGCCACCTTGGTATTTTCCAACCCCAAATTAGCCAAATTGGGTATGCGTCCAGTGGCGGATAAACTGACCGCATCCGTCAGAATCTCCTCTTCTTCCCCCGCCTTGGATTTTACCTTAACCAGCAGTCCCGCATCGGTTTTCTCAAACCGTTCGATCACCGTTTCCGCCAAAATTCTCACGCCATGCCGCTGCATGGCTTCCTGAATTTCCACCCGCAGTTCGTCTTCAAAACCATTGAGAATATAGGGCTTGCGAATCACCTGGATGACTTCCGTCCCCAAACCATTGAGAATACAGGCAAACTCACAGGCAATGTAACCGCCCCCCCAAATCACCATGCGCTTGGGCTGTTGGGGCAGGGTAAAAATCTCATCCGAGGTAATCGCGTGTTCAATACCGGGAATGTCAGGCTTGACGGGCTTGCCCCCCACCGCAATCAGTACCTTGTCCGCTGTCACAGTTTGATCGCCCACTTGCAGCGTGTGGGAATCAATAAAGCTGGCGCGATCGCGGAAAATTTCCACCTTAGAACGGTCCAACATCCCTTGGTAAATCCCATTGAGCCGCCCCACCTCATTATTCACCGCCGTGGTCAGTTTGACCCAATCAAAGGAACTGGATACCGCGCTCCAACCATACCCCACCGCTTCCTCAAATTGCCCAGGAAAATGAGACGCATAAACCATGAGCTTCTTGGGCACACAACCCCGATTCACGCAGGTACCCCCTAGGCGATCGTATTCGGCCACCCCCACCTTCGCTCCATATTCAGCAGCCCGTCTAGCTGTAGCGATGCCTCCAGACCCTGCACCAATTACAAACAAATCAAAATCATAGCTCATTGCGTCTTCCTCCTGGTCCAACGATTTGAATCAACCGACCAAACGGCGAAATCCCTATCTTAACTAACTTAGGGATCTGCCCAGTAAGCTGAATGTGGCTGCTCTCTAACAATTCCTGAGAACAGCCACATCCTATGCCATTACCATCCATTGAAACTGCCAACTTGGGCCTGAGCCACTGCGCTAAAATCAAGGATGGCAAACTCAACAATCTAGCCGATCATGGAAACTCTAGCCTTCAAATGCCTTAACAGGCTCAGACACACCAGGAGCCTCCGCACCCTTTAGGTAAGCCAACATGGTATCAGCATCGGAAACCTCGAAGGGATCGGTGGGGCAGTTGTCGCTGAAGTCAGGTTCAACAAACATTTTCTCGATGGCACAGTCGTTAACCAACATGGAATAACGCCAGGAACGCATGCCAAAGCCTAAGTTAGCCTTTTCAACCAACATCCCCATCTTGCGGGTGAATTCACCATTACCATCCGGCAACAGGAAAACATTCTTCGCACCGATCTCCTTACCCCACTTAAACATGACAAATGCGTCGTTCACAGAAACGCAAATGATCGTGTCAACCCCTTGAGCCTTGAACTCATCATACAGTTCCTCATAACGAGGCAGGTGGTTGGATGAACAGGTGGGTGTGAATGCACCGGGCAACGAGAAGACAACAACTTTCTTACCGCCGAAGATGTCTTGAGTGGTCATATCCTGCCAACGGAAAGGGTTGGGACCATCAACGGACTCATCACGGACGCGGGTCTTGAATACAACATCAGGTACTCGATCAATTACAACTGCCATTCTGTTCTCACCTTTAAAGAATTGAGTGAACTATAAGCTAATGAACCGTCAACAAACTAGTTCGCATACAGTCAAGCCCATCTTAGTGCGATCTGGGTATGGCCTCAAGCGCATCCCCAGAGGACTACCATAGCCGACTGAAATTAGGGCAATTAAGGATTCAAAGTCAAATCCATTGCCTCAACACAACTCAGAATAATTCTAATTTAGGAAATATTCAATAGTAATAATTACTTATTTTATAAAATAATTCTAGTATCATTTCCACTCTTAAGGGGGAATGATTACAATGGTGGGAGAGTTCCAGCAATGAGGATGGGGGGTATGGCTAGTCAAACAGCGGATGCAATCGTGCAAACACTTAAGTCAAAGGGCCTGCGGGTGACACCCCAGCGCTATGCGGTTTATGCCAATTTGCTGGGACGGACGGACCATCCTGCGGTGGATACCTTGCTGGCGGACTTAAATCGTGGCAGTCCGGTTTCTTCCCAGGCCACGGTTTACAGTTCTCTGCAAGCATTACAAGAAGTTGGCCTCGTGCGGGAGGTGTTGCTGGAAGAAGGGGTGACTCGCTACGATGCAAACGTGAGTCCGCATCACCATTTTCGTTGTCGCTGCTGTGGTCAGATTGAGGATGTGGATTGGGAGGTGCTGCCCGCTCCCAATTTTGATCGGTTGCGACCGGATCTGACGGTGGAGGGATATGAGTTGACGGTACAGGGGGTGTGCGATCGCTGCCGATAACGGCTATCCCAACGCACAATTCCCAATCTGTCTAACTAGACTCCCAAAAAGATTAAAGGGCTACACATTTTCGGGTGCAGCCCCTGATTGACTGACAAAACTTTTCCCCTCATCCCTAAATCCCTTCTCCCACAAGGGGAGAAGGGACTTCAAACCAGGTTCTTGGGTCGAAAGCCCCTCTCCCGCTCTGGGAGAGGGGTTGGGGTG
>JAYKIC010000159.1:0-21109 GCA_035284985.1 Leptolyngbyaceae cyanobacterium | reverse complement strand
TTAGACCTGTCCGAAAATTGGGGTGGAGTACCCGCTGCGCGGGTACTCCACCCCAATTTTCGGACGACTCTCTTGAGTCCGGTGGAACAGGAACAGTTGAAGGAGGCGATCGCCACTAGTCAGCGCTATTTATTGTCCCAACAGCAGTCGCAGGGCTACTGGTGGGCGGAACTGGAATCCAATGTCACCATTACGGCGGAAGTGGTGCTGCTGCACAAGATTTGGGGTACGGATGGCGATCGCCCCCTCCATAAAGCCGAAACCTATCTGCGACGGGAGCAGCGGGATCATGGCGGTTGGGAATTGTTCTACGGCGATGGCGGCAACCTCAGCACCTCCGTGGAAGCCTACCTGGCGATGCGGTTATTAGGAGTTCCCGTTACAGATCCAGCCCTAGTCAAGGCGAAGGAATTCATCCTCACCCACGGCGGCATCAGTAAATGTCGCGTATTCACCAAATTCCACCTCGCCTTAATCGGGGCATACGACTGGCGTGGTGTTCCCTCCATTCCGCCGTGGATTATGCTGTTGCCCCAATCCTATCCCATCTACGAAATGTCCAGTTGGGCGCGGGGCAGTACGGTGCCGTTGTTGATTGTGTTTGATCAAAAACCGATTTATCCCATCCACTCCAATTCCACCGATGCGGCAGTGAATTTGAATGAGTTGTACCCGGAGGGGCGGGCCAATGCGGACTACGGCTTTCCTGAAAATGGCGACTGGACCGATATTTTTCTGGGGTTGGATCAGGCATTCAAATTGGCGGAAGCGTGGGATCTGGTGCCGTTTCGGGCAGAGGGATTACGGGCAGCGGAGAAATGGGTACTGGAGCGTCAGGAATCCACAGGGGATTGGGGCGGCATTATCCCAGCGATGTTGAATTCCATGCTGGCGCTCCGCAGTTTGGGCTATGACCCGGATGACCCGATCGCCGCACGGGGCTTTGCCGCCATTGATGATTTTGCCGTGGAATCGGCGGAAACCTACCACATTCAGCCCTGCATTTCGCCAGTGTGGGATACGGCTTGGTGCATTCGGGCCTTGCGGGATTCGGGCTTAGGGGCAACCCATCCATCCCTGGTGCAAGCGGGACAGTGGTTGTTGGATCAGCAGATTTTGCACTACGGCGACTGGGCCGTGAAAAATACCCACGGTCGCCCCGGTGGCTGGGCCTTTGAGTTTGTCAATAACTGGTATCCCGATGTGGATGATTCGGCGGTGGTGGTGATGGCTCTAAGTCAGGTGCAGTTGCCGAATGAAAAGCGAAAACAGGGGGCGATCGCCCGTGCTGTGGATTGGATTGCCACCATGCAGTGCGATCCGGGGGGCTGGGGGGCCTTTGACCTCAACAATGACCAAGACTGGCTCAACGCCTTGCCCTATGCCGACCTCAAGGCCATGATTGACCCCAACACTGCCGATGTGACGGCGCGGGTGTTGGAAATGGTGGGCTATTTGAGCGCCGATCCGGTGTATGAGCGTTCCACTTGCACGCCCCTACCAGCGGAGTTGTATCAGCACAATCCCTACCGCACCATCCCCAATTTGCTGCCGACGGAGACGTTGCCGTTACCGGGAAAATTGTGGCGATCGCTCCACTACCTGCTGAACGAACAGGAATCTGACGGAGCCTGGTTTGGCCGTTGGGGGGTCAACTATATTTATGGTACTAGTGGTGCCCTGTCCGCCTTGGCCTTGGTACAACCGGAGCAGCATCAGGGGGCGATCGCTAAGGGTGCCACCTGGTTAGTCCAATGCCAGAACGAGGACGGAGGCTGGGGTGAAACCTGCTGGAGCTACAATGATCCCAGCTTGCGGGGACAGGGCCATAGCACCGCCTCCCAAACCGCTTGGGCACTGATTGGCCTGATAGCGGCGGTGGACGCTGCCCCGGCTGCGACCACCCTCGAAGCCACCATGTCAGCCATTCACCACGGCATTCGATACCTGATCCAAACTCAACAAACTGATGGCAAATGGGACGAATCCTACTTTACGGGCACGGGATTTCCTTGCCATTTTTATCTGAAATATCATATGTATCAGCAGTACTTTCCCCTGATTGCCCTGGGACGCTATCACGCCCGCTTCATGGAAATTTAACAACTGTCTTGCCCCCTTGTCCGATTCATTCAGCCCAGAAACCTGCAATGCGCCGTGATTCCCTTTTTTACTCTTTGTTCAGACAACGCCCCACCCTTCTATTCGAGCTACTCAACAGTTCACCCCCAAATGCCGATAACTACGAGTTTGACTCAGTAGCCGTTAAAGAACCCAAATTTGAAATTGACGGCGTTTTTCTGCCCCCTTCAGAAAGTCCCTATCCCAAAGTCGTTTATTTTTGTGAGGTTCAGTTCCAAAAAGATGAACTCTTATACGAGCGGCTATTCGGTGAAGCTTTCCTCTATTTTTATCGTCAACGCCATCGCTTTGATAATTGGCAAGCGGTGATTATTTATCCGTCTCGTATCGCTGAACAAGCCCTGAGTGGGCCTTATCAAGCGTTGCTCAATAGCAATCAAGTCCACCGGATCTACCTGAGCGAATTGGGTGATCCGCAACAACTATCCCTGGGGGTGAGTTTGATGCTCCTGACAACGGCTAGTCAGGGTCAAGCACCGGACCAGGCTCGAAGGTTGCTACAGCGAACCCAAGCTGAGATCAACGATCCTGGGCAGCAAAACGCCATAATGGAGATGATTATCACCATTATGGTTTATCAGTTCGCTCAAATGAGTCGGCGGGAGATAGAAGCGATGCTAGACGTACAACTGCAAGATAGTCGAGTCTATCAGGAAGCAAAAGAAGAAGGTCGGCAAGAAGGTCGGCAAGAAGGTCGGCAAGAGGGTCGGCAAGAAGAACAGCTACGTAATCTGGAACGACAGCGATCGCTCACGCTCCGATTGCTGACTCGAAAAGTGGGGCCATTACCAGAAACAGTCATCCATGCTGTGCAATTGCTAAATATGACACAGCTAGAAACCCTGGGTGAAGCCTTACTGGACTTCGAGACGCTCAGTGCGGTGGAAACATGGCTCAACTCCGTTCACTAGCGACAAATAGCCATCACAACAAAACAGACTTCTAGGTTCTTTAAAGGCTTTAAAAATAGCGATCGCCAAGCCTATGGTTATAGACTTGGCGATCCGTTTAGGACTTAGCGATCCTAAGGGGGCGATCGCCATTAGGATTACCCCTTCGCTTTACTTGGAAACCTGCCAATAATTTTGGCGAATCCAACTCTGAAGCTCAGTGGCAGAGGATGTGGACATCCGTTGTCCAGTTTTTGGATAGTAAACCTGCCAGATAGCTTGTCCCTGGGCATCAACGCTTTTCTCAATTTGCAGTTGGTACAAACCAGGAACCGTATCAGCAAAATGGTTCCATAACCGTTGGAACCATTTCGCCATCGCCCCCGCCTGCTGATCGCGATGGCTCAACTGTAATTGCTCTGCTTGACGCTCCACCATTAACTGGGCATATTCCCGTTGCAGTTGCTCAACGAGTTCGGCATTATGGCAGGCTTTGGCCACCTCTATACGGTGAGCAAGGCGATCCGCCATATTCGCAAAGTGCTTAACCCGAAGCTGGAAATCGCTAGGAGCAGTTGTTGTAAATGTCATGATAGATTACCGAATTGAAGATTAAACAAATCAAATGATGGCAGCACAGTACGCGCTCGCTAATTACAAATTTAGCGTCTTACTTCACCCAAAAGATATTTTCTGTACAATTCGATACAAAAGACCCGGTTGACTGACCTTTATTTTCAGGCCAGTCTTTAAAAGAGTCGTCCGAACATTGGGGTGAAGTACTCGCTGAGCGAGTACTTCACCCCAATGTTCGAATAGGTCTAAACTAAAGGGCCAAAGCGATCGCCTTCTCTAACCGCACCGTATCCAGTCCTTTCTGATGGAGCAGCAACCAGGACTCGACCAAATCTGGACCTTTGAGGGAGCAGGTTAACCCCGCTCGAAGGGACTTCATAATTAATCCCTTTTTCGCTCCCGTCGATTTGGTGACATCCTTAATCAAGGATTGGGCTTCATCAACCGTGGTGAGGGTGGCGCTGGGTAGGGCTTCAGCAACCGCTTTGAGCACATCCCCGACCCCATCTTGCTGGAGGTGGGCGATCGCATCCTCCGAGTACTCCAATTCCGGATCAAAGAGATAGCGGCACATATCTACCCCCTGATCCAATCGCTCTAAACTGGGGCCAACCAGGGTAGCCATTTGCTCTAGCCAAGGGCGATCGCCATCCGCATCAAACCCATATCCGGCTCCTTGCCAGTAGGGAATCAACAACTCCACCAACTCCCCTGCTGGCATCTCATGTAAATACTGACTGTTGAGCCAATTGAGCTTATCCCAATCAAATTTGGCTCCCGCTTTATTGACCCGCTCGAAATCAAATTCCTTAGCCGCATCCTCAAGGGTAAACTGCTCCTGGGTGGAATCGGGGGGAGTCCAGCCCAACAAACTCATATAATTGGCCAAAGCCGCTGGCACATAGCCCATTTTCTGGAAATCAGAGATGGATGTCACCCCATCCCGTTTCGATAATTTTTTCCCAGTAGGACTGAGGATCAGCGGTGTATGGGCAAACTGGGGTACTGCTGCCCCCAACGCCTCATACAGCAACAGTTGCTTGGCGGTATTGGCCACATGGTCCTCACCCCGAATGACGTGGGTGATGCCCATATCCACATCATCCACCACCACCACAAAGTTATAGAGGGGTTGACCAATTTGGTCAGCGGGGGCACGACGGGCAATCACCATGTCGCCGCCTAAATCGCTACCCTGCCAACTCACCGTACCCCTTACCAGATCCGTCCAGGCGATCGTGCGATTGTCGTCAATTCTGAACCGGATGACAGGTTCTCGCCCTTCCGCCTGAAACGCCGCCTCCTGCTCTGGGGGCAAGTCACGATGGCGGTTGTCATAGCGGGGCGCTTGCTTCTGGGCTTCTTGGAGCGATCGCATTTCGTTAAGTTCGTCCTCGGTGGCATAGCAACGGTAGGCTAGCCCTTTGTCCAGCAAAGTCTGCACATTTTTCTTGTAAAGATCCATGCGATCGCTCTGGAAAAACGGTCCTTCATCCCACTGTAACCCTAGCCATTGCAGTCCTTCAGTAATATTCTGGGTGAATTCAGGGCGCGATCGCTCCAAATCCGTATCCTCCACCCGCAGGATAAACTGACCACCATGGTGACGGGCAAATAGCCAGTTAAACACCGCCGTTCTAGCGGTACCAATGTGTAAATTTCCTGTGGGACTAGGCGCGATCCGAACACGAACAGACATAGTAGTTTCCTAAGAATTAGGTTCTCAGAGCAGTTGGCCAACCCCTATTCTAGCGATGATTGGTGCGACTGGTATATCTGAATTTTAGGGCGATCGCCCAGCCCCTCTACGGAAAAATTTGGGCGATGTCCACCCTGAACCCTGGCAACAAGGGTGAAGTCAGGGTATCCCCAACCATCAACGTCTGAACCAACTGGAGTTGGGCATTGTCACGACGATATACTTCTAGGGTTTTGAGTTGCCAATTCGCAATCCAATAGTCTTGCACCCCATGACGGGAGTAAAGTTTGAGTTTGAATTGCTTATCGCGCTGTTCGTTTTGCTCACCGGGAGAGAGGATTTCTACTATGAGTTCGGGGGCGATCGTGATGTGTCCCGCCCCATCGACGTGGTGGGTAAGGCGATCATTACTGATCCAGATAACATCAGGAATCACCGCATCGGTGGGGGTAAAAACAACACCAGGAACTTCAAAAGCACTTCCCAGTCCTGTTTGCTCTGACCAATTTTCTAGACGAACGTGTAGTTTGCTGGCAACACGTTGGTGAAAAATGTGAGGCGCACGAGTCACGTAGAGTTCTCCGTCCATAATTTCATAGCGCTTCCAACCGCCATCGTCGGGCATGACATCGAGGTCATGGATTGTCCAGCGCAGGGCATTCGCAACCATAGGCTTACCATTGAACGTGTTCTCTAGTGTAGCGGATTGAATTATAACTATTGTTGCTAGTACTTGGCTCCGGTATTACTTTAGACCTGTCCGAAAATTGGGGTGGAGTACCCGCTGCGCGGGTACTCCACCCCAATTTTCGGACGACTCTTTTTGGTTCCACAGCATCATGGGTTGGATCTTGACCTCGCTCTGGGCCGCTGGCTTCACCGGGTTAGTGCGCCGAGTCCAGTAAATCGTTGACCTCCAACAAAAGGTTGACAGGGATGGAAAAGCGATCGCCCTTCCACCAGTCCCATCTCAGGGAAAAGAGGGGCGATCGCGCCATCAGTATCGAATTTGCCTGTCACCTAATCTGAGATTGGGTAACAGGCAAGAGACTTAAACTCCCCAATGGGACCACCTCAAAACTTAAGCATTCTGTTCCATCTGAGCTTTGATCAAATCCCACACATGCAACACGCCATCCAACCAACTTTGACAGAATAGAACCCGACTTTCCGCCCGTACCGCCAGCAACTGGGCACAGTCTTGATCGCAAGCACACGTTTCTTTAGAGCACCCTTTAGCTTCCAAATAACTCCACAAATACTTCAACACGTCCTCATCAAAAGCAGCCGCTAAGGGGCGAACTTGCTCAAGATGGTGGAAATCTTCATGGGAAAGAGAGGATGCAGTCCGTAAACCCAATTCGTAGCCAGCTTGACGGATCGGATTGATCAGCGTTTGCTTTTCGACCTTCAGATTCGTGACTAAATAATCACCTGTAGCGATTTGTTGTGTGCATTCTTGTTGTTGAGTAGCCATAATAATGCCTCCTGGCAAATGTAACATTAAGTTGATAGAGATTGACCCCGTAGGGGCAACCCCCCGTGGTTGCCCCGCAGAGATTGCGATCGCCCTCAGGATGCGTCCCGTAAGGACAACCCCCCGTGGTTGCCCCGCAAGGCTAGACAGCCTTTTCCACCTGTTCCTTAATCAAAGCCCACACATGCAACACCCCATCCAGCCAACCTTGACAGAAAAGAATCCGACTCTGATCGCTAATCTCTAGTAGATGATCAAAGGCTTGATCATGGGTTTGAACCGCATCAACACAGTCCTTAGCGTCCAAATAAGTCCACAGATAGTCCAACACCGCTCCATCAAAATTGGCAGCCAATGGATAGACACATTCAAAGTGGCGAAAATCATGCTGGGTGAGATGGGAAGCCGAGCGTAACCCCAGTTCGTAGCCCTCCTGATGGATATGATTGAGCAAAATTTGCCTTTCCGTTTCCAGGCGCGTGTCCAACCCATCATTGGTTAGACTGGACTGCGGACGCGGATATTCGGTTTGATGGCTAACCCGATCGGCTACCATTTGGCAAACAGGAGCCTGTTCTTTAGTTAAGTGCCACATCTGCAACACACCGTCGATCCAACCTTGGCAGAAGAGAATGCGGCTTTGGTCATCCACCGCTAGCAACTGGGTCACATCGGCACTAAGCCTGCGAACATCGTCAGGACAACCTTTAGTATCCAAGTAAGTCCACAGATAGTCCAACACCTCTCCATCAAAGGCAGCGGTCAAAGGAAGAACCCGCTCAAAGTGGCAAAAGTCGGTTTGGGTGAGATGGGAAGCGGAGCGTATCCCCAGTTCGTACCCCTCCTGATGGACATGGTGACTCGAAATATACTTTTCTGTTTCGAGGCGAACGGTTAACTGATCATCTGTAGCGACTGGTTGTTGGCGTTCTTGTTGTTGAATCATCATATACCATACCTCCTGGCATATTGTCGAAATGTTGAGTTGAACGTTGCTGAGTTGTTTTTTACTGAGAGTTTTGTAGGAACCTCTGGCCCCTAGCCAAAATCGAAGTCATAGGGAAAACGTTAGGAATCGCTTTCCACCTGATCCTTAATCAAATCCCACACATGCAAAACCCCATCTAGCCATCCTTGGCAGAAAAGAATCCGGCTTTGGTCACTCACTGCAAACAAATGGGTCATATCTGGATCAAGGGAGCGAATCGCTTCCGGCGACCCTTTGGTATCCAGAAAAGTCCACAGATAGTCCAATACGTCTTCATCAAAGTTGGCCGCAAGGGGACGAACTCGTTCAAAGTGGCGAAAATCCTTGTAGGACAGATGGGATGCGGATCGCAAGCCTAGTTCGTAGCCTTCCTGATGGATGTGGTTAATCAGAATTTGCTTTTCTGCTTGTAGGCGGGCAATCAAACATTCGTCTGTAGCGGCTTGTTGTTTGATCTCTTCCTGGCGAATCGCCATATCCAATGCCTCCTGGCATAGTGCCGAAATGTTGAGTTGATTTTTGAAGGGTTGTAGCCGTTCATGTAACGCTTCTGGAACAGCAATCGTCATTCGCTTACTCATAACCCCTCCTCTTTTTTGTGTACTCTTATACAATAACCGATCAAATTGCATAACGGATGGTGACGATGCAATTTGTTACATACTTTACAGAATTATCCTTTTAGTTGTGCAATCAGTATTTTCGCTGGGTGCAGAAATACTAATACTTCCCCGATTTGGGGGTTGGGGTTATGGGATCGGCCAGCGCTACATTGGGGAATAGGGGCATGGCTGAACTTGCTAAAATTGTGCCAAAGTGGGACGCTAAAAGGCGTTGGAGCGTTTACCCAGCGCCCTAATACTATTAGGTAATCCACCGTGCAATCTTCTACTGTTTAATAACCTATGGCAACCTATGTGATCACTGGGGCAAATCGTGGCATTGGCTATGAATATTGCAGACAACTAACGGAGCGAGGGGATGAGGCGATCGCCCTCTGTCGCCAGTCTTCTGGAGCGTTGGATTCCCTAGGCATCCGGGTGGAAACGGGGATTGATGTTGCCGCTGAAGCCTCTATCACTGATTTAATCCAGCGGCTTAATGGCATCTCCATCGATGTGTTAATCAACAATGCGGCCATTGCCCAGCGGATTTCCCTAGATGATCTCGACGTTGAAAGTATTCGCCAGCAATTTGAAGTGAATGCGATCGCCCCTCTCCGTGTCACCCAAGCCCTCTTGCCCAACCTGAAACCGGGTGGCAAAATTGCCCTGATGTCTAGCCGCATGGGATCGATTGAGGACAATACCTCCGGCAGTTCCTATGGCTATCGCATGTCCAAGGTGGCCATTGGCATGGCTGGAAAGTCCCTTGCCATTGATTTAAAACCTCGCCATATTGCCGTAGCCATTCTCCACCCTGGGTTAGTGAAGACAGCCATGACCCACTTTAACCCCAACGGCATCCCCCCCGAAGTGGCGGTGAAGGGATTGCTACAGCGGATTGACCAGCTTAATCTGGACAATACGGGCACCTTTTGGCACGCCAATGGGGAGGTGTTGCCCTGGTAAGAGCGTGACCAGGAGGCCGCTCATGATCCTAAGCGGCGGCGCATCTCTTGACGCAGTTGGTTCGCTTCTGGGTAGTCGGGTCGAATTTCCAAGGCCCGTTCCACTGAGTCGATCGCTTGGGGAAACTGGCGCAAGCTCCACAGGGCGGCTCCGCGATTGCTCCAGGCAGCGGCAAAGGTGGCATTAAGGGCGATCGCCTGATCAAAGGCATCCACCGCTTCTTGATTCCGCCCCAGAGCCAACAGGGCCGTTCCCCGATTATTCCAGGCTTCGCTAAACCCAGGATCTGCCTGAAGTGCCGCGTCATATAGCTGGAGTGCAGTACTGGGATCACCCTTCTGTTCGATGGCGTGTCCTTTGCTCCAGAGCGCTCTGGGATGGTTGGGGTCCAGGGTCAAGGCTTGATCACAGGCGGCCAGCGCTCTGCTATACCGCTGGATCTGGTTCAGGCTGTAGCACTGACCAACATGGGCCATCAGTGTGTCAGGAGCTTGGGCAATAATGGAGTCGTAGAGGGCGATCGCCTCCTCGTACTGACCGGATGCCTGCAACGCTTCCGCCTGTTGCAAGTCTTGATCTACGGAAACAGGGGGAGGGGGCGTTGATTCAGGGTTCCTAGTTGGGGGCGTGCTCGAAGCTGAACCCGTGTCAGGGCTACCTGAGGCATTGGTATTGGCATTAGTATTGGCATTAGTGTCTGTTGCCGATTCCGGGGTCGTTGCTGGAGTCTCAGATACTCCGCTTAGACCTGGATCTGAGTGATTGGTTGGGGAGGGATCAGGGGCAGTATCCGATGGGTTCGGGGAAGAGTCGGTAGGGGAGGTTGAACGGTCGTCCCCTGAGGGATTGACCGAAGCCAGAGGAGGGGAGGATTCCCCTAGTTCCGGGCCACCGACACGGCCCAGCCACAGACCCAGCCCTAGGACTCCGGCGATCGCCACCGCCGAAACCGCCAGTTTAGGCATAGCTGGAGTCGAAGTTTGGGATAAACCTAGGGGATTGGTCTTGGGCCAGGGCGAACCCACTGATCTGGGCAGCAACTGGCTGATGACCTCAGTGGCCATCGACGGACGAGAGGCGGCAACAGGACGGGACGGGGCCGCTTGGGGTGGGCGTACAGGTTGGCCCAACACGGGTACCGTCGGTCCCGTCACGGTCGCTGACTCTGGTAGCGTTTTTGACGCAGCCTCGGCATCCGTAGGGGGCAGGGTCAGATTAGAGGGATCAGTCGCCTCAGGCGGCAAGGTAGCAGGGGGCACGGACGATCGGGGCGCAACCGATGGCCGATGTTCAGCATTGGGCAGAATCCCATGATTGAGAGCTGGAGGAATGGCAGCGATTAACGCTGCGGGTAGGGCTTGGATTGCCTCCAAGGCATCGGCGGCGGTGGCATAGCGGGTGCGGAAATCATAGCGCACCATGCGCTCCAACACCGCCACCAAATCGGGATGGGTCTGGGATGCATATCCCTGCCAATCCAGTTCCCCTGTCCGGGGATCGGGGGTTAGCGTGCGGGGGTGGCGACCCGTTAGCACTTGGATACCCATCACCCCAACAGCATAAATATCACTGCTAAATTGGGGCATTCCCGCAATTTGTTCATTGGCCATATAGCCTTGGGTACCGATGGAAATGGTATGGCTGACCCCGGTTTCAGCGGCAATCATTTGGGTACTAGCCTGTTTGACCGCACCAAAGTCAATCAGAACGATGCGCTGATCGGACTGGCGACGAATCAAGTTGGGCGGTTTCAAATCCCGGTGAATCACGCGGTTTTGGTGAACAAAGGCCAACGTAGACAGCACATCGCCTAAAAAAGTGACGACTTGGGTATCGGACCAAGGTACCCCTGTCCCCATCTCTGCGGCTAAGTCTTGGCCTTCGATCAGTTCTTGCACCAAATAAAATTCGCCGTTGTCTTCAAAGTGGGCTAACAGGCGGGGAATGTTGGGATGGTTGCCCAATTGATACAGCACTTGGGCTTCGGTATCAAACAACCGCCGTGCCACCTGCAATTCCCGATCACTGCTGGCTTGAGGTTTCAGTTGTTTCACTACACAGATAGGTTGCCCCGGTAGGTGCAGGTCTTGGGCCAAAAATGTGTGGCCAAAGCCTCCGGCTCCCAACTGTTGAATGACTTTGTAATGGCCTCCCAGGGGTTGGACGGAACCGGACCAAATTGAGCGCAGAAATTTCACCATGGGTCTTTCAAAGAACAAGTCTTGAGGATAAGGAATGGTAGGTTAAGCTGGGTCGCGGTAGAACTGATAAAAATGATAGCCATCTTCAAAGCCATTGTGGTCGGTGGTGGGATGGATCAAGCCTTGTTGGAGCAACCACTGGCCGATGAGAATGGCATCGTCCCTGCTATAGTCGCGGGTTTGCACCAACCATTCCACTAGATTTGTGCCAGTAAAACAGGCGGCGTAGGTCTGACCATTGTAGGTGCGATCGCCAATGTCCAGCCCCTCTGACCCCTGCATTTCCCTAGCCAGTGCTTCTAGATCGAGGTCGGCGGACACGTTCAAATGGGTTGTCTCATCCCCCTGGTCAGCCATCTTGGAGGGAGTGGAATTAGTATCGGCGGAAAACTCTAGCGGTGTCATGTTTGCCGCTGCAACGGCTGCCGTTTGGGCCAGATGGGGGAAGTGGGAATGGACCGTTTGCTGCAAAACCTCGACTAGGGTATCGAGTTGGGGCGATCGCACATGTAAATCCCGCTGGGGAAAGGGGATGGAAATATTGTGGCGGCGCAAACTTGCTTCAATTTCATAGTTCAAATCGCTTTTGACCTTGAACTGTTTGCGCGGATCTCCCGTCCACACCATCACCTCAAAGTTCAGGGAATTTTCACCAAAGCTTTGAAAAAACACTTCCGGTTTGGGTCGCATTAGCACCTCTGGATGGCGGCGAATGGCTTCCAGTAACGCTTTTTTCACCTCGGTAATGTCTGATCCGTAGGCCACGCCAATGGGCAGGTGCAAACGAGACACCGCACTGCCGTGACTCCAATTAATCACCTCATTTTCCAAAAAGCGGGAATTGGGAATGATGATGGTGACTTGATCCAGGGTGATAATTTCCGTGCTACGGGCACCAATTTTTTCCACCGTGCCCATTAACTCACCCACATTGACGAAATCCCCCACTTGAATCGGACGTTCGAGGGTAATAATAAAACCGCTGATGAAGTTATTCGTAATATTCTGGATGCCAAATCCAATTCCCACCCCCAATACACTGGCGATAATGGCGAGGGAACTCGCGTCAATTCCCCACAGTTGCAGGAGAATTAAAACACCCAGAAAAATAAGAACATATTTCAGTAATACACTAACAATATCCTGAACCCGTCGTTCCAATTGAGCACGACTGAAGACGTGTACCCGCAGAAAATAAATGATGCTATTGACCCCAAACCAGACTCCAACGGTGGCTAAGATGAGCAGCAGTAGGGCTAGGGCAGAGTACCGTCCATCGCCCAGTTGAATGATGTCAGCGGTGAGAATATTAATGATGCCGTAGCGCCAGATCCGGGCTTGGGGAAACAGATCGGTGATGTAGTAAATCACACTCAGCCACAGGGCGGCTAAAAAACCTGTTGTGCCCAAGTGCCAAAAGATTTTAGTCGGTTTCTCCCATTGCGTAAAGGGATTGGAGGCGTATTCAAACCAGCGGTTGAGCCGCCGATAACCTAGCCAGGTGGCCAGTTGAAAGATAAGGTGGATGGCGATCGCCCCCACCAAGGCAATGCCACTATAAACACTAGCCTGTTGCAGATATCGGGGTTTACGTTCCTGCTGACCTTGGCGTAGCGCTGCTTCCAGATCTTTGGCCCAGGCTTCGGCCTGTTCGAGTTCTCCCCCCGGTACCACGACATCCGCTTCCGTCACCGTCAGGAGGATATCCTGACTGGTCTGACTTTGGAGATAGATTAAATTGCGCTGGCGATCGCTCTTGACCGCAATGCCAACCGCTTCTACTTCCCGGACTTCCCGCAGGAGTTCACGGTTGATGTGGGTTGCCCGTTCCGTGGCGGTTAGGGTGGCCGCATCCTTAATTTTGAAGATCACCCGCCCATCCACGACCACCGCCGCCTCACCTCCCGGAACCAGGGGGGACAGTTGGGCCATGGCTGGGGTGGTAATCAACAGTAAAGCGGCGACAAACCCGATAATCAAGGGCCAACGTCGTTGTCTGAATCTGTGGTTCAGATTTAAGCGACCCAAATTTAAGCGTCCCCAATTTAGACCGTTCCGATATTGATGCAAGCCTTGCTGAGGCCAGATTGGATATCTCATCTCAATGATTTGCGCTCCTGCACATCCCAGCTTCTGGTTCGACTCTTCGGATCAAGGTTAGGGGGCATTGGGGCTAAAATCCATGACTGAAATTGGCTTATTGGATCAGGGTTGATGGGCTGGGGATTACTTGGGTAAACAGAGACGGCACGGTGGGAGAGAAATATAGGGAAGATTCGTTGGGGTCCGGTTCGATACTGGGGCGGGCTTGGTTAATCAAGATGCGGGCGATCGCCACCATCCCCACCGTCAGTCCCAGGAAAATACCCGCACCCGCCAGCCAAATCAGGATCGTATTGGGACTGCTAACTAGATCGGGTTTAACCACCTGACTGCGATCGGGATTGAGTTCCGTGGCATTGGTTTCGCGATCATGCACCCAATCGACCGCAAGCTTGAACGGTCCCACCCGCAGCGTATCTTTGACCGTTAAGAATTGTCCATCGGGTTGCACGGGACGACCATTGAGAAAGGTGCCGTTGGCGCTTTTGTCGGTAACGTGCAGTTGGCCATTGATCACCGTAATCAGGGCATGGTAGCGGGACACCTGTTTGTGATCCAATTCCAAGTGGGAAATGGTCTGAAGACCAAACTGATCGGGCATTTGCCCCGCCTCTCGACCAATGGCAACCGGAGTTTGGAGAACGGAATGGCAGGATGCTCCCGTGGTCGGATCATCCCAACTAAGTCGGATCAAAACAGGCAAGCCTGACATGGTTCTAGGGGTACTCCAATACAATAATAATGGTTCTAGTCTAACGGTGTGGGATAACATCATCACCTTCAGGGATGGTTCAAAAGTCAAATGTACATCTGCTTAAGGTGTCCTTAACCACCCTTGTGACAGTTTGTGTCAACTCTCAACCACAGGGTACGGGTTACACGCTAACTTAATTAGAGAGAAGGCAAAAAAATAACCCAGGGATATCCTGTTCATCCGGCCCCTAACCTAGCACCAGGGTGCGGGTAGCCCAGGGTGTTTTTGGCGCGATCGCCTCCCTAGCCGCAACTATTTCCCAACTTTACGCGATGCTTAATCCCCACTGCTTTCGTCACCTGAAATCTGCTCCTGGCCAGGGTCAGCAGTTACCATTGCTCCCCCTGGGTTTCCGTTCACTGCGGTCATCGGTTGCGGCATTGGTAGCAGCGGGGATACTCTGCTGTTCCGCCCCCGCCTTAGCGTCCACCCCCATTTCCAACCCAGGACAATCTCCTGACACCCTAGTAGGGGAGGCGCTAACGGCTTCTCCCAGTGCCAGCCTTGAGCCGAATGCCAGTCATTTTGGCCCCAATGCTCCTCCTAATCTTAACGTCCCTAGTCTCAACATTGATCCCATCGGCAGTCCCCATCTCTTACCCTGGAGTTGGGTGATGGATGTGCAAAGCCGTGCCGTGGACTCGACCCTACCCCAGTTGTTTTACTTCCGCAGTCCCGCCCTAGTGTCCCCCAACGGCACCCATGCAGCCTATAGTCGGATGCAAATTAAGCGGGTGGTGGATGCGAGTCAGAGTCAGGTCAGCAGTATTTTATTTTTGGAAAACCTGGAAACGGGGGATATCCAATTTCTCACCGCATCGTCCCCAAATATGCAGCATGTGTTGCTCCATGGCATCGATAGTCAGCAGCCGGGAATGCTGTCAATGCTGATGCCCGTGTCCTGGACAGAGGAGGGCGATCGCGTTCTAGTCCGTGCGTTTGAAGCCATTTTTAACACGGATATTGCCGCCGACTATGCCATCATTTGGCATCAACCATCCAATCAAGCGGACGCGATTGTCCCCACCAACGCCCAGTACAGCAATGCCGTTTTGCTGGGTTGGAGTCAAAGCCAACCCGATCGGGCACTGTTTCAAGTGGGCAACCTGGGGGATGAGGCTTGGCCCCTGGTAACAGTTGGGGAAACTGGGGATAGCACCATTGCTACCACCGATCAGCCGATTACCTACGGACAAACAGTGTCTGCGGTTTGGAATGGTCCCCAAATTTCTGCCTTGGATAGTCCCATTGTTGATTGAACCTC
The DNA here is from genome assembly GCA_035284985.1 of Leptolyngbyaceae cyanobacterium. Taxonomy (GTDB): domain Bacteria; phylum Cyanobacteriota; class Cyanobacteriia; order CAKZMO01; family CAKZMO01; genus JAAHGY01. Next base: position 5,444 of record JAYKIC010000159.1, on the reverse strand, counting down.
AGGCGTAGGAGAACGGTAAGGGTATGGTGTGGTGGGATCTTTTTCTGCTGGTCGCCTATGCCCTAATTGTTTATTGGGTATTGCTGAACGCCATCGCAAACTTGGCTAAACTGGCTACGATTTCCTTGAATCAAGCCCGACTCAAGGAAGAACTCGATAAACGGGGACTGGCAAAAATGGTGGAATTTGGGTTTGGATTTGCTAATCCCTATTCCCTTTCCAGTACCTTGAAAGTGCTTGCCATTAGTGTGGTAAATACATCCGAATATACCATGTATGTGGATTGGGACCGGAGTGCGCTGACCGATTTGAAGGGGCGATCGCGCCGGGTAATTCGCCTTACCCCCGACAAAGCGCCTGATTTAATCCAAGCGCAAGTGTGGAGCGTCATCCCTGCGGGACAAGTCTTGCAAGAGGTGATCACCGCCGAAGATGTGCTCACCCGCCCCACCACCGCCGATCCCTTTGAACCCAACGGCGTGATTGTTCCCATTGCGGGGGCCAAAGAAGATAAGCCCCTAGTGTTCTATTTATGTATTTGGCTCATTGTGCAGCGGCAAGTCCCCAATGGTGACAGTCAACCAGATATTCAAACTCTCATTCCCTGTGAATTTGTGATTTATAAATCTCCCTGGACCAATGTTTTACCCTGGTAATTTTTCTGGTTTCTCTTGAGTTTTTCTACTCGCAAAAAAGGTGATTAATCCAGGGGCAAATAAGATAATCAATAACATTCGGGTTAGTTGCATGGCTAACACTAACCCGGTATCGCCACCAAGCTCCATCACCGTGGCAATCATGGCTTCAATCCCTCCAGGGGTAAATCCCAACACTGAGGTAACAGTGTCCACTTGGGTCATGGCGTGAAATCCATAGCCAATTCCTAGACACATCAAACTTAGTAGAAGTACCAAAATAATATCAATAATGACGGCCTTCCAAAGCTTTCGAGCCGTTTTCCAATCAAACTTTAAGCCAATGGATAAACCCACAAATAAGAGAGCCATTGAAAATAACCATTGGGGGATAGAAGGCGTAAGGGGAGACAACCAAAGTACACCTAAGCCTAAAACAAATGGTCCTAAATATCCTGCTGCTGGCAGTCGTAGCCGTTGCCCTGCCCACACTCCTAATATGGAACATCCCGTGACCACCACCATATTTAAGGCGATATTGAAGCATGAATCACCAATGCCGATAGTTACATCGCTAAATGACAACAGATCGAGGCTAGCATCAAAAGAGATGGCGGTTTCAGCGAATAGGAATTTAGCCAAGGCTGGAATGATTAAAACGACTAATATTACTCGAATATATTGGAGTAAGGCAATCGAAACGGCATCTGCTCCCATTTCTTCACCAAGGGCCACAATGGTTGAGGCCATCCCTGGTACAAATGAGAGGATGCCAGTGGTTTGATCGACATCGGACCAGCGAGATAGTAAGTAACCATAGAACAAGCTGAGACTAGCTGTGATAGCAATACAAAATACAACGGGCACGGCATAGGATATGGCTAAGGTTAGGGTTTCTGGGGAAAATCGAACAGCGGAAGCCACGCCTAATAATGCCTTGGCACTGGTCATAAAAAAAGGCGGCAGTGGTTTCGCCTGCTGTCGCATTGAAACATAGATCACTCCTGCCATCATTGGGCCTAATAACCATCCCACAGGTATGCCTAACCCATTGGCGAGCAATCCGGTGGCGATCGCCCATCCCAATTGTGCCCCTATCTGTTTAATACGGGCCATGCGCGAAATCTGAGAAATATCTTGGATTAATGGGAAATCTGAATGGGATTCATATTGTGCCAGAGTTTGTTCTAGAGTGTCTACAGCCATAGAGTCGGTGATGTTATTGGTTGAGAGATAAGTGAAAGGCTATGGATTTTTAATGAGGTTCCGTTAACAAGGTGTTTAAACTTCTTGCCTGTCAAGGCTCAATTAGTGGCAACTTCAGAAAAATGAATTGGAATCGATAAAATGAACAGGTGCTTAACCCTTAGTCTAACCTCTTAAGCCCAAATCAACCCCAACTCGGTGGGCGCAGGCAAAACCAGAAAAGGCGACGGCATTCAACCCTTGCCCTGGAAAGGTACTATCTCCAACACAATACAATCCTTTAATCGCAGTACGGTTAAAGGGCATTCCTAATAAGCCCATCAATTGACGGGCCGGAATGGGACCGTAGGTACCGTCAATGCGACCCAGGAAACGACGATGGGTGCGGGGGGTGCCAATTTCTTGATAATCTACGGCGTGGCTCAATCCAGGAAAGATGGCATCAAGACGGTGGATGAGTTGGGTGGCGATCGCTTCTTTTTTCTCTCGATATTCACTAGTCGATAGTCCAGTCCAGTCGGCCATCCAACTAGGGGTAAACACATGGAAAATATGGCGATTTTCTGGTGCTAAATCTGGATCTAATAGGGTAGGAATCGAGACGAAAAGGGTGCCATAGGCATCTTCCATTTTGTGCCAATTATCTAAAATAATATGATGACATTCTGTATCGGGCGGAATGACATCAGCGTTTACGCCTAAATGCAAACTCAAAAAACTAGGAGATTTCTGATAGCGCGATCGCCATTTTTTCTCTTTAGTTGGTAGACTTTGGCCAGGTAATTGTTGGGAGTTGATTAAATGATCAAAGGTGTCCCAGCGGGTTGAATTAGAGATAATTCGCTGGGCAAAATACTGCTGACCATTGGCTAATTGTACGCCCACGGCTCGGCCCTGCTGTAACAGAATTTTAGTGACCCGTGACTTATATTGAATTTGGCCCCCGCATTTTCCCAACCCGTCTGCTAATGCTGCCGCAATCTGACCGACCCCACCTTTAGGATAGCGAACCCCACCGTAGTGGCGATCGCTAAACACCATCCCCGCATTAATCATCGGCGTTTTGGCCGCAGGTACCACGGACCAGCAGTAACATTCCATATCAATAAATCGCAATAATTCTGGGTCTGAGATGTATTGACGGGCGATCGCTCCCACGTTTTTCGGCAAGTAACTCGCTAATTTCAAACAGGCGAGGGGGTGCTGGACAAACATCCGCGTCAAATAGCCCACTTCCTCCAAAGACAGCAGTTCCATCCGATTGAGACAGTCGAAGACCCGCCAACACTCGTCATAAAATTGCCGGATACCTTTGGCCTCGTGGGGAAATCGGGTGGTCAGTTCTTGCAAAAAATTCCCATAATCCTGGTGAACCTTGAGGGTTAGATCCTGGGGTAAATGATAATGAATTTGCACCGGGTCGGGAATCGTTTCTAGGGTCATGCCCACCGCATCCAGAGCGCGGGTGAGGAGATTGGTGGTGCCGCGATCGCCAAAGCCAAAAATCATCGATGCGCCCACGTCAAACCGATAGCCCTGGCGCTCAAACCACCCCGCACTACCCCCTGGGATCAAGTAGCGCTCCAGCACCAGCACCTTGGCCCCTTTAGCCGCTAACTGGGTTGCTGTCACCAAGCCACCAATACCTGCCCCAATCACGATGGCATCTAGGGGTTGACGGAGGGATCGATCCCTTGGTCCCTCAGGGGTTGAACAGTTACTAGCGGGAGAATTAACGGCCATAGACTCAGCTCAAAATGAAAACATAAACCTACCAGGCTTATTCTCCCAGGATGGGGGGATGGCTGGCAATCAGACCCCAAAAATCAGCAAAAAAAAGGACTGGTATATGCTACCAGTCCCCCTTGCCTATCTCTTGAGAGGAGTTGATGCTTTTCAGCATACACTTATTGCAAATGATTGTCAACTTAAATGAGATTAATTCCTAATTAATTCAGGTTTATCATGGTGGGATGAATTCGGTATAGTAGGAGTGACCGAACTGTAGATTAGCGTTTAGACCGGGTTATGGAAGGCGATCGCCCTTCTCCCCTCCATTTTTTATGCAACCATCAGACTCATTACGACAACTTTTAGAAGCAGTAGCCGCAGGGACTACGACCCCTGACACGGCTCTGGCTAAACTCAAACACTTTGGGGTTGAATCCGTGGAGGAATTTGCCCAGATCGACCACCATCGTCAAATGCGGACAGGATTTCCCGAATTTGTGTGGGGATCTGGCAAAACACCGGACCAAATTGTCAAAATTATGACAGTGATGCAGCACCATAATGCCACGATTGACCCCACTCTCCCCGTGGTCGCAACGCTGATTGAACCCGACGTATTCCCCCTGCTCCAAGCGCAACTGCCTGAGTTGATCTACTATCCCATAGCTCGGATTTGTGCCCTGATTCCTGAATCTATTACCCCAAAACATCCGGGATGTATTACGATTTTAACAGCGGGAACCTCCGACTTACCTGTGGCAGAGGAAGCGGCTATAATTGCTGAATTATCTGGCTTTCGGGTGCGACGATTGTGGGATGTGGGAGTCGCAGGCATCCAGCGATTGCTGAATAATCTGGCGGTTTTGGAAGAAGCGGATGTAATTATTGTTGTGGCCGGAATGGAAGGGGCTTTGCCCAGTGTGGTAGGCGGCTTGGTGGCTTGCCCCGTGATTGCGGTACCCACCAGTGTGGGTTATGGAGCCAACTTGGGTGGGATCGCCGCGTTGCTAACCATGGTCAATTCCTGTGCCGCTGGCATTGGTGTGATGAACATTGACAATGGATTTGGAGCGGCTATTTTGGCTGGAAAAATATTGATGATGGCCGAAAACCTATATCGAAAGAATGGTGAAAACTCGGAAGCGGTTTGAGGCGATGAGGCAGTGAATGATGGTGGGCGATCGCCCTTAATCACCCACCACCGTTATCATTGGCATCATTTTTTGCCCACCAATTTATCCCGCAAGTGCTTGATGCGATCGCGCAATTCCGCCGCTTCCTCAAACTCCAATTTCTTCGCCGCCTCCTTCATTTGGGCTTCCAATTTAACAATTAAATCGGGAATATTTTCCAACGGTAAATCATCCGATTGTTCGTAAAGTTGCTGCAATTCCTGAGCATTAACCCGCCGGGAAACCTCCAAAAATGCCAAAATTGAGTTGTTAGATTTTTTCACAATTGGTTTAGGGGTAATCCCATGTTTTTCATTGTAGGCTTGCTGAATCGCACGGCGGCGTTGGGTTTCGCTGATGGCATATTCCATGCTGTCGGTCATGTTGTCAGCGTAGAGAATGGCCTGACCATTAATGTGACGGGCAGCACGACCAATGGTTTGAATCAGCGATCGCTCCGCCCGTAGAAACCCTTCCTTATCCGCATCCAAAATCGCCACCAGAGACACTTCTGGCAAATCCAATCCTTCCCGCAGTAGGTTCACGCCGACTAAAACATCGAACTCCCCATCGCGCAGACCTTGAATAATTTCAATCCGTTCAATCGAATTAATTTCGGAGTGAAGATAACGCACTCGCACACTATGTTCTTGCAAATATTCGGTCAAATCCTCCGCCATGCGCTTCGTCAAAGTCGTCA
>JAYKIC010000158.1:0-6206 GCA_035284985.1 Leptolyngbyaceae cyanobacterium | reverse complement strand
GCACATCGTGGTCTGATGCCTATACCGATCTGCAAACCGCGATCGCGGCGGCTGACCCTGGGGATCAAATTTGGGTGGCAACGGGTACTTACACTCCAGGGGCTGACCGGACTGACACTTTTACCCTCGATCAGGCGATCGAGATTTACGGTGGTTTTGCAGGCACTCCCGGTACTGAAGGTGATATCAGTCAACAGGATTTTGAAACTAATCCAACTATTCTGAGTGGTGATATTGGTATGGCGAACAACAGCAGTGACAATAGCCACCACGTTGTCACTGTCAGTAGCACTGTCGTTTTAGACGGCATCATTGTTCAAGGCGGCAATACAAGCGGAGCGACCCTTGAGGACGGTGCTGGAATTTACAACACCAGCGCAGGTTCGCTATCGCTACGGAACGCGATTGTCCAAGACAACATTGCAGTAGATGATGGGGGCGGCATTCGCAATGATGGTGTCCTCACCATCTACAACAGCACCATCCAGGGTAATACGGCGATAGGTGCCAGTGAAACCAGCGGAGGGGGCGGGTTAATTAATACAACGAGTGGTACTGTCACCATCATTAGCAGCACTTTTAGTAGCAACACGTCTGGCAAGAGCGGTGGGGCTATTCGCAATGATGGCAGCATGAGAATAGTGGGCAGTACGCTCAGCGGCAATACTGCTGCCGAAAGTGGTGGTGCCATTGTGAATACTACTAGTGACATCACTATTATTTCCAGTACGATTACTAACAATACTGCGAATAACACGAGTGGTGCTCCTTTCGGATCTGGTGGTGGAAGCGTTGGGGGTGGCGGTGGTATTGCCAACGTTGCGAGTGTCACTCTCGCTAACACGATCGTTGCTGGTAATATGGCGGGTAATGGGGGCAATGACGACCTACAAGATTCCTTTGCCTTTGGGACTCAAGTTGGTACTACTATAGAGACTCTGGGCAATAACTTAATTGGGGATGGCGATAATCTCACCAGGAGTAATCTTGTCAATGGGGTCAATAATGACCAAGTGGGGACAGCGGCTAGCCCGATATCCCCGGAACTACAACCGCTGACTGATAATGGCGGTTTTACTCAAACCCATCAACCCACGGTATCCAGTCCAACACTGGATACTGGTAATGGATCACTCTCTACTGGTTTATCGGAAACAACCTTGGGGTTTGATATCACAGGGGATGGTAATGCCGATGACACTGATGTGTCCGTGGATGATTTATCACCCGCTACAAATGTAGATATTGGTGCATTTGAGATCCAGGAATGCTTCTTGGCGGGTACGTTGATTCTCACGGAGGGTGGGGAGAAGCCTGTGGAGAAGTTGAAGATTGGCGATCGCCTCCTCACCGCTTCTGGCACTGTAGAAATCATCAAGTGGATTGGTCGCCAAACCTACCATCGTCATACCGCCCATCCCTTTCGCTCCAATCCAATTCACATTAAACCGGGCGCATTAGGGCATAATTTGCCGTTGCGGGATTTATATGTATCGCCGGACCATGCCTTACTGGTAAATGGACTGTTGATTAATGCCGGAGTCTTAACCAATGGTGTTTCCATTGTACAAATTCAACCGGAGCAAGACCGCTTCACCTACTATCACATTGAATTAGGGCATCATGGGTTGTTATTAGCCGAGGGCTGCGCGGCAGAGAGTTACTTGCCCCAAACACAGGACCATAGCACTTTTGATAATGCCGAAGAGTATGAAGCACTTTATCCCACTCAACTCTTCCTGTCCCTGCTGCCGATGAACTATCCCCGGGTGAGCAGCAAGCGCCAGTTGCCTAGTTATGTAGCCAAGCGGTTAGAGCAGTTGGGGCGATCGCTCTATCCTCAACCGATTACTGAGCAGACAGCATGAGATGCAGAGTCTTTTAGACAGGCATAATCGAGAATTGATACTCGTAAGGTGGGCAGTGCCCACCCTACTCTATAACTCATAAGGTGGGCAGTGCCCACCCTACTCTATAACTGGTAAGGTGGGCACTGCCCACCCTACTCTATAACTGGTAAGGTGGGCAGTGCCCACCCTACTCTATACTGTTAAATCTTATCGCTCCTCTAAACTACCCCCCCGCACACAGCGCCGCCGATCGCGCTGGAAACCCTTGAGCATTCAGCGCCTGCACCGTCGCCGCCTCATCGCATACCCGGAACTGGGAACCGAGGCGCACCACTTGCCGCCGTTGTTGGGAGGTAATCACCGCTACCACTGGAATCTTGCCTTTGTGTTCCTCATCTTGGTGTTCCAGCAAAATCGTTTTAAGCCGTTGCTGTTGGGCAATATCCCCCGCAATGGTAGGAGTAATTTCTACCATCACCATCTGAATGGCTTCAATGGGTTCAGCGTCATCGATGATAAACTGCACCCGATCTTCTCGACTGCGATCCACTTTGCCCCACACCATTAAGCGGGCATCCTGTTGGAATAGTTTATTGTCTTCGGCGCGATCGCCCTCAATTCTGGCAAAGGTCCGGGGAAAAACCACGGCATCCACACTACCCGTCAAATCCTCAATGGTCAGAATCGCCATGCGATCGCCCTTCTTGGTAATCACAGGCTTGAGCATGGTAATCATGACAATGGCGCTGAGGGTCATGTCTTCCGACTGTTCTGCCAACTTAGCGATGCTCACCGGAGCTAATAACTTCGCCGCCCGTTGTACCGACTTGAGGGGATGGTCAGAAATATAAAATCCCAGCAATTCTTTCTCTAGCTTGAGCTTTTCTTGTTCGGGATATTCCGCTACCGCAGGCGCTTTGGGTGCCGACTCAAACCCCCCATTGCTGCTACCAGCGGTGCTGTCACTGCCGCCGCCCATCATCATATCAAACAAATTCCCCTGACCAATTTCCCGATCCTTCGCACGGCCCTGTGCCCACTCCACCACGAGGGGGAGATCATGCATCAACTGGTTACGGTGAACCCCAAAGTCATCCATGGCCCCCGCTTGGATTAAAGCTTCCAGCGCTCGTTTGTTCAGGGTGCGGGTGCCAAGGCGATCGCACAAATCCGCTAAGGACTGGAAGGGACCATCGGCTTCGCGGGATTCAATGAGGGCGGCGATCGCCCCATCCCCCACATGACGTACTGCCGACAGCCCAAACAAAATCGTGTTGTCCTTAGGCGTAAAGTCAAAACCCGACGCATTTACATTGGGGGGCAACACTTCAATGCCCATCCCGATACAGTTGGCAATGTGCATCTGCACCTTGTCTTGATCGCCACTGTTGGCAGACAGCAGCGCCGCCATGTATTCCACTGGGTAGTTTGCTTTTAGATAGGCCGTCTGATAGGTAACGTATCCGTAAGCCATCGAGTGGGATTTATTGAAGCAATACTCGGCAAACTTAATCATTTGCTCAAATAGTTCTTCCGATACCTTGGGATCGACCCCCTTCTTTTTGGCTCCTTCAACAAAAATTTCCTGATGTTTTTCCATCTCCGCCACTTTCTTTTTCCCCATGGCCCGTCGTAACAAGTCCGCTTCCCCTAGAGAATATCCAGCCATGTCTTGGGCGATTCTCATGATCTGCTCCTGAAAAACCATGATTCCGTAAGTTTCTTGGAGGATCGGCTTGAGAATTTCGTGGGCGTAGTCGATTTGTTCCCGCCCGTGTTTACGGTTGATGAATTTGGGAATCAGGCCCGCATCCAGTGGTCCCGGCCGGTAGAGGGCGAGGACGGAGGAAATGTCGTCGAGTCCCGATGGTTTCAGATCCCGGACAATCTGGCGCATTCCCGATGATTCAAGCTGAAAGATGCCCCCCAACTCTCCCCGTGCCAAGAGTGCAAAGGCTTTGGGGTCGTCCATCGGAATCAAATCGGGGTCGATTTTAGTACCGTGATTTTCCTCAACCAAATCGATGGTTTTCTGAATCATGGTGAGGTTCTTCAATCCCAAAAAGTCCATTTTCAGCAGCCCCACCGCTTCCACATCTTCCATGTAGTATTGGGTAATCACAGCCCCGTCGTTGTTTCGCTGGAGCGGTACAATATCCCCCAGTGGTTTGGCGGAAATCACTACGCCAGCGGCGTGCATCCCGAAGGTTTTGTTGGTGCCCTCGATGCGGATGGCCATGTCAATCCAACGGCGGTAGGTGACATCGGTGCCTGGAATGGTGCCGCCATTTTCGTACTTCTCGCGAAAGTCGGGTTCGGGAGAATCTTCACCGATCATGACTTTGAGCTTGGCGGGTTTGCCCCGCGCCACGGGGATCATTTTTGCCAGCTTATCCGATTCGCTGTAGGGGATATCCAGCACCCGCGCCACGTCCTTCAATACCGCCTTGGAAGTCATGCGGTTGAAGGTGATGATTTGGGCCACCCGATCGGCTCCGTACATTTCGGTGACGTATTCGATCACTTTGTCCCGCTTTTCGATACAGAAATCCGTGTCAATATCCGGCATAGATTTCCGTTCAGGATTGAGGAATCGTTCAAATAAGAGGCCATGATGCACGGGATCAATGTTGGTGATGCCCATAGCGTAGGCCACCAGTGATCCGGCGGCAGATCCGCGCCCCGGTCCTACGGGAATGTCGTTTTCACGGGCAAAGCGAATGTAGTCCCAGACGACGAGGAAGTAGGTGGGGAAGCCCATCTGGATCATCATGGTGATTTCATATTCGAGGCGATCGCGATACTCCTGACTCACCGCTTCGTAACGGCTCACCCCCATCCGTTCCACCAAGCCATCTTTGGCCACCTTTTCCATGTAGGTTTCCCCGGTATAGCCATCGGGGACGGGAAAATCGGGAATCTGGGAATCCCCCAAAATACCGTCGTAGGATTCCACTTTGTTGGCCACTTCCACGGTGTTGGCGATCGCCTCCTCAACCACCTCCGGCTCCAGATGATCTTGGAACAACTGCCGCATTTGGCTCTCCGATTTCACATATTCCGTGCCCGTGTAGCGTAAGCGTTTATCTTCCGTAATCAGCTTCCCGGTTTGGATACAGAGCAGGGCATCATGGGCTTCCACATCATTGCAGGAAATGTAGTGGGAATCGTTGGTCGCCACCAGTTTGATCTCCAATTCCCTGGCAATACGGATAATTTCCGGGTTAACGATGCGCTCCTCGGCCAGCCCGTGGTCTTGAATTTCTAAGTAATAGTCGTCGCCGAACACCTCCTTGTACCAAGCCGCCACCTTGTGAGCGATTTCTGGTCGCCGCTGCAAAATGGCTTGGGGCACCTCGCCGCCTAGACAAGCACTGGTGACAATCAAGCCCTCCCGATGTTGTTCCAGCAACTCTTTATTAATACACGGTCGGGCAAAAATCCCCTTGCCCTGCACCCCTTGCAAGTGGGATTTGGTCGTGAGCTTCACTAGGTTTTGATAACCCTTGGTATTTTTGGCCAACACCACTTGATGATAGCGGGGTCGCCGCTCCTGCTTAGTGATATCGCCGTTAATCAGATACATTTCATTGCCGATTATCGGCTTGATGTCCTTTTGTTTACAGGTTTTCAGCAACTCGATCGCCCCATACATTACCCCGTGATCCGTGAGGGCGATCGCGGGCATATCCAATGCTTTAGCCTGATCAATCAGGGCCGGAATCTGACTGGCACCATCCAGCAAACTGTAGTTGGTGTGAATGTGTAGACCGACAAATGCCATAGGACTTATCCTGAGAAATGGGCGACCAATAAAAATGTACTGTATCTTAGGGCAGATGAAAATACCAGGACACAGTGTTGTCTATTGTAAGGCTTGAGGGCAAGGAGCGATCGCCGTATATAGCTTTCTTTCAAGTTTATTAGAATGGCGATCGCTATATCTAGCGATCGCCTATGAAGGTTGCTGGTTGCATGATCTGTCAAGCCCACCAGAGGCCATCGTTGGCAGGAACGAGAGGCTAGAATGTTGACTTGGCATGATACCTCTGGGCCAAGTTTATTTTGCGGGGAACCCACAGATGTTTATCAAGCAAAATATCAATGTCAATGCGCTAGGTAAGTGTTGGCTATTATTTATGGTTTGTTTTGCGATCGCTCGTTATCCTTTAGCGGTCTGTTTTATTTTGAGCTTCATGGGTGGGGTGGCGGGGGGGATGTTATCCCAATGGTGGCAACTCACCCGTATGCCTGAAACGATTGAGCCGGATAAAAAATCCCGCTTACCAATGCCAGTGGAAGCCCTGCGCCAGCGCATACAATCACTCGGTTCCCAGCGACGCACCACCCGTACCC
>JAYKIC010000157.1:0-4898 GCA_035284985.1 Leptolyngbyaceae cyanobacterium | reverse complement strand
CATTATTTCGCCCTAATTAGCGGTTCTGCAAATTCTCACTGGGGGATGTTGCCGCAGATGAGCGATCGCCCCCAAAATCCCCCCAGGCAAAGTCAGCCCGTTAATTCCCCCTTGCTGTCAGGGACTCGGTATGATCGGATTTCACCTAGGGAGTGGCGAATTCGGCCAAGCCAAATCTTATGGGTGATGACAGGGATTGGCCTTGGTGGAGTGATAGCTATGGGGTTCTGGCAAAGCCAGGTTCCAGATCCGATATCCCCCAAAAGCGGATCTCAGGAACTACCAGCCAGACAATCGATCCAAGGGCGATCGCCCATTGTTAACCAGACCCAAGTTAATCAGACCCAACCGTTGGCTCCCATTGATATGGATAAGGTAGAAGAACTGGAGCACATTCCTGCCCCTTCTCAGAAAATTGTTCAAGCGGTGCAATTTTATCTGGATGCTGGTCTAACCCCAACGGCCACCGCTTACTTGGTTGGTTGCCTGAGTTGGGAATCGGGCCTCGATCCGAATGCGGTTGGGGATAGGGGTCAGTCTAAAGGGTTAAACCAATGGTGGGCAAGCAGACGAAAGGGATTACCGGATAGTTTTGAAGGCCAACTGGTTTATGTCCTTCAAGATATGCAACAGGATACCCTATCCTCCAGCACCCTAAAAACGTTGCGAACTTCCCACAACCCGGCCACGATCAAAGCGGCATTGAAGCGATGGACCCGCTGGCAGCAGGTGGGCGATCGCTGGGATTATGCCGAAACAATACTGGAGGTCATGAATCCTGTTCCAGGCAGGGCAGGGGCTTGAGGGCTATTGTTGATGCATCCCATGTCCATAGAATTGACGTAGGGCTTGTTGATAGCGTTGGACAAGGGGTTGCAGACTGTAGACTTTGTGGGCTTGCGATCGCACCGCTGCCTGCACTTCGGCCTGCAAGGTCGGTACATCCACCCCCAACACCTTACCCCGATCCACCACCTGTCGCCCTGCAACCCAAAGCGACTCAACGTAATCAACGGCTCCCCGCATCAGCAACATCAATTCCAGGCTCCCAATATCGGGAACGACATCTTGAATCATAGCCCCATAGTTGACCACCAAAATGTCAGCCGCTTGTCCAGGCTCAATGACCCCGCCGGAACGATTGGTGACAGCCGTGAACCCGTGGGTTTGGGTGGCCAAGACTTCTGAGGGGGTTAAATTGCCATCCATGCCGGGTTGACAATGAAGATGATAGTTGAGCCGCAACTCTTCAAACGCATCGTCCTTGTTGTTAATGGCCATGCCATCCAAGCCAAAGGCGATCGCCATTCCCGCATCTCGCATGGCATGATAAGGGGCAATTCCCGATCGCAACCGCAGATTAGAGCTAGTATTAATTGATACGATGACTCCCCGTTCTGCCAATAACTCCATTTCCGCTGGTCGGAGCCATACCCCATGGGCAATGGTCAGACGGGGTGAGAGGAAGCCAATTTCATCCAAGTACTGCACCAATCCCTGGGGATAGTGGGCATCGGCCCATTCCCGTTGATAGCGGGTTTCCAGAAAATGGGTGTGAATCCGCCGCCCGGTGGTTGCGGATGCCGTGGCGATCGCCTCCAATAGCTCATGGGAACACCACTGTGGTCCCCACGGACAATACTGGACGTTGATTAAATCCCCGGACAACGCATCCGGTTCGGCTAATTCACAGGCGGCGGCAATGGCATGAACCCGATCCACTTGGGCTTGGGCCGAAGGGGGGGATGCCTCCCAGACAGCCCTGACTTGTTGCCGATCTTCAGGGGACAATAATGCTAAAAGCCGTTCCGCATCGCCGTAAACTAGGGAATGGCGATCGCGCATAGGCACCGCCAAGGCCAACCGAATCCCCACATCCCTAGCGGCTTGGGCCACCTGAACCGATTCCGCCAGCAAATCCCCCCCCGCCCCAACATGGCAATGCACCGCCGCCCCCACTCCACTTCGGGCCATTCCGGCCAAAGCCAACGCGGTTGCGGTGTAGACCGATAGGGTCGGTTGTAGTTTGAGGGCAGGTAGCCATAGTTCCAAGGCTTGGTCGAAGGCTCCGTAGGTAAATGGGGCTAAGCTTCGTCCGTGATCGTGGGCATTAACCAAGGGGGGTAGGGCCAGGTGGTCTGACTGGGCGGTTGTCAGAGCAGAGGGATTAGCCATGGGAGCAATCGCTTCAATTACGCCATGGTTTAGGGCAATGGTCGCTGGTCCCATCGTTGGTCCTAGACCAGGATGGGTCAATAGTTGACCCAGGGAAAGTCGTTGAGATAAGGAAGAAGTCATAAAAAGATTACTGGAACTAGCCAAAAATACCAGGGGTAGGACTGTGCTGCTCCCCTCCTTGCCCCTGTTGCCGAGCTACTGTTGCCGAGCTACTGTTACCGAGCTATTGTTGCCGCAAAACCCTATGGTGATTCTGGTAGAGATTCCAAAAAGGTAATGGTGATGGGATCGCCGATCGCTATGCCTAACTCCGCTGCCCGTCCGCCCCGTAATTCCAAGACTGCATCCACCGGAACTCCCCGTGGACCATAGGTTAGGCAAACCTCAGTGCGGCAGGGAGGAACTTGAGGGGCGATCGCCAACACTCGTTGGTCCTGAATAAAAATCATATCCAAATTAATTTCTACATTCCGCATCCAGAAATTAACGGGTCGTGGTGGCGAGAAGGGAAACAACATCCCCAGATTATCCCTTAATTCAGACCGATACATCAAACCAATGGCCTGTTGCTGGGGCGTTGTTGCCACTTCTAGGTCAATTTGAGTCCCCCCAATGGTCGTATGGGCTGTAATCGGCAGTTGTTGCCCTAAGGACGATGTGGACTGAGGAGGGCGAGATGACTGCCCGTTCATCAATGGGGTGGGTTCAGACATTACAGACTCAGGGGCAGCACACCCCAACCAACTTAAACTTAAACTGATAATCAGTGGCAAAGTACGCCACAGTACTAACATACGATATTCCTTTCGTGATTATTCTACAACGAGGGTCTATAACTAGGGGATTGGCCCAGAAAAATACTCATCCCTAACCCCTGCACCAAGGAGCCAAACTATGTATCCCTCAACACATAGCCCACGCCCCGGACGGTTTGAATCAGGCGTTTTTCCCCATCTTGTTCAATTTTGAGACGGAGATAACGCACATAAACTTCAATCACGTTAGATTCTCCCATAAAGTCGTATCCCCAAACGTTTTCGAGAATTTGTTCACGGGTGAGGACTTCGCGGGGATTTTCCATGAGGTATTTCAACAACTCAAATTCCTTCATGGTCAGGTCAATGACTCGATCCTGCCGGGTCGCCTGTCGAGTGGCTAAATTTAGGGTGAGGTCGGCAAATCGCAGTTGCTCTGTGCCACTATGCTCTGGCTGTAGATAAATTTGCAGAACATTGAGGAAATTATCGGCGCGATAGGGTTTGAGAAAATAATCGTCGGCTCCGGCTTCCAAACAAGCAATCCGATCGGCCACCGTATCTTTGGACATCAGCAACAAAATCGGCACATATACGCCGCGATCGCGCAAACCCCGACACAAATCCAGCCCCGACTCCCCCGCCAGCATCCGATCTACCACAATCAGGGCGGGCCGCATCGTTATCGCCTGCTCCAGTCCTTGTTCCGCCTTGGCAATACTGGTTACAAGATACCCCGCCTCTGTCAAATCTAGAGCCATTTGTTGACTGAGAGGTTGGTCACTTTGAATCAACAAAATTTGGGGACTGGTTGATTCCTGCCCGTCCACTGATTCCATCAGATCTGTCATGACAACTCCACTATGGCAACTCCGCTATGGCAATTCTACTGATGTTGGCTTGGCAATGTGGGGCAAGCCCCAGCCTAATTTTTCTCGTAGCACTTGGAAAAATTCCGGTGGACGGAGGCGGATAAACTTAGCGCGATAGGGCGATCGCTTGACCCGAATCACGTCACTGGGAGCAATATAACACCCAGCATTGCCATCCACGACCATGGCCAATCGGTTGGGATTAGCCGCGTAAATGGACACAGGTTCACTGTCAGCAAATACCAGGGCACGGGACGCTAAGGAATGGGGGCAAATGGGAATAAGTTGCATTACAGGCACACCGGGGGCAATCACAGGCCCCCCCGCAGAGAGGGAATAGGCAGTTGACCCGGTGGGTGTAGCGATGATCAACCCATCCGCTGCAATGTCAACCGGGGAATGATTGCCAATCTCAATCTCAAAGTGACACATACAGGTCATCGGCTCCCGATGTAGTGCCATCTCATTCAAACACAGAGCTTCCCATACCACAGATTCAGCCTGCAACACCTGAACCGTCAGCATCCCTCGCTCTTCAATACTATAGTCCCCTTTTAACAAGGTCTCGATGGCATCCGACAAATTATTCAGATAGGATTCCGTCAAAAAGCCCATATGTCCCGTGTTGATTGCCAACACGGGAATACCGCTAGGGGCCACTTGACGAAAGGCAGACAGAACCGTACCATCGCCCCCCAAGACAATGGCGAATAGCATATCTGTGTCAAACCCAGCCGGGACAACTTGGTCAATGGGAATATGGCAAATGGGCTTGTCTGGGGTGGAGTACCCCAATAACCCTCCCATACCAGTTGCCAAACACACATCCCATCCCTGGCTTAATAGCTTGCTTTCCAAGTCCTTGGCAACATTGCAAGCAACAGGCTTAATCTCGTTATATATAATGCCTACTTTGGGCACACGCTACGTCCAAACTCATGTTCCAATACAGGGGTAGTCTGAATCGGTGTGAGCGATTCGGATCATCCCATCACTCTTTATACTATAAAGCACCTCGGTAGTGTGCTCAGAAAGTTGGCCTTTTGTTTGATAGGATTGGGGCGGTGAGGTCTGCCATGGACGACTGTTCGCC
>JAYKIC010000156.1:0-7317 GCA_035284985.1 Leptolyngbyaceae cyanobacterium | reverse complement strand
TATTATGAGGAACAAGAGCAAGGACTTGGATTAGAGTATCTGGCAGAAGTAGAAGCTGCGAGTAATCTTCTCATTCGTTACCCTGCCACTGGTGTCGTGATTCGAGGATCGGTTCGTCGGGAAATATATCCATGCAAATACGACAATATGAAAATACAGATTTAGATGCAGTACTCTCGTCATGGGAAGCCGCAACTCGGTTAGCTCATCCATTTATGACCAATGAGTTTATAGCCCAGGAACGGAAAAATGTAGCAGAGATATATCTACCCAATACAGATACTTGGGTCGTACAGATCGACGGTGAAGTCAAAGGCTTCATTGCGTTAATGGGTAACGAAGTTGGAGCAATATTTCTTCAGCCGGAGTTTCATGGGCAGGGGTTCGGTAAAGCACTCATGGACAAGGCGCAAGATATTCATGGTGAGCTTGAAGTTGAGGTATTTAAGGTAAATACAATTGGCCGTCAGTTTTACTCAAGGTATGGATTTGAACATCTGGAGGAAAAACTGCATGAGCCAACTGGCCAGCAGGTATTACGCCTGAAATTTACTGCTAACAAGGCAATGCACCCGACAGGCGGGTGATTGCGGTGTTAGACCGCAAACAAGATTAGAAGTGACCTTTACTAGAGAAATTACAGACGATAGCTAGATACACAATTTCTACAATCGCCTTAAGATCTGCTAATGGTAAGTATGTTTGTGTCGAGGGTGGTCGTTTGGTCGCTACAGCTGAGGAACAGCGTGATCCGGCATCCAATGAATTGAGACTATTAGATTCCTATAAATTCAAACTAGTTGAGTGTGAACCTGGAATGCGTGACACTCTTCTATCAAACAATGGAGAACGTAACCTCGTTGGGATACAAACATTAGGTGGTGGTTAGGTGATCGCGCCGATCAAGGAAACGAAAAACGGCTGGTTTACCAAAACTCGTGTTGAAATCTTACCCTTGACAGCTAGGGTTTCTAAGTTAGATATATGGGAACGATTCGTACTTGACTTGGGCAATGGCAATATTGCCTTACAAGCTCACAATGGTAAATATGTTTGTGCCGAGGGAGGTGGAGGACAACATTTAATCGCTAATCGTGACCAGATCGGTCCCTGGGAAACATTCGTGCTGTTGAAATCGTATATCTCGGTCAGCGGCGATCTTTGTTTACACCATGAGATTATAGGCAAGGTTGATCGGTTAGGCTCTCTAGTATCGAAACATGAATTGCTCAGAGGTCGTTGAGACGGTTGAGAGATTTTGGTGGTGATGCAAAAGTTGCTGGCAGTTGCTCAGTCGAACCGGAATCGGGCTAAAAATCTGGTTGTCCCAGGCTGTAGCAATGGCACCACTAAAAATTTACGAATTAATTTGATGTTCACCAACTTCTGATATAGCGCTGG
The DNA here is from genome assembly GCA_035284985.1 of Leptolyngbyaceae cyanobacterium. GTDB lineage: Bacteria > Cyanobacteriota > Cyanobacteriia > CAKZMO01 > CAKZMO01 > JAAHGY01. The sequence goes on along the minus strand of JAYKIC010000156.1, from coordinate 5,916 downwards.
TTATCCTCGTAGGTCAAATCCTCCAGATCCACGTCCTGCCGGAGAACCAGACCCGTGGGGCTAGCAATCACCCGTGGCAGTTCAGCCTGGTCAATGACTGCTCCGGTGGCCATATCGTAGGTCGTGTAGAGGGTGGCGATCGCCCCCCTAGTCTCTGCACTATCTTCAGCGGTATTGGGCGATCGCGCCTGATCATCGGTATCCCCCTCCCCGTCCGCCGGATCGGGTTCTGGGAGGCCATCAAAGAAAATATCCATAACGGTGAGGGTGCGTTGGGGTGGAGCGTCCGTACCCAACCAGGAGCGGGGACCGATGCCCAAGGAACCTGAATGTAGCAGTTCCAATTCCCCCACTTTGCCGGGAAAGTATGCCTGGTGGTGGCCGGAAATGTGGGTGTGGACATCATAGCGTTCTAGTAGTGCTTGCACCTCTTCGCCGCGACTCAGGTATTCGCTGGGGCGATCGCGTCCTTGGGCCACAGCATACAACGGATAGTGGCTTAGGGAAATCCGCACCTTGGCCTGTTGCGCCGCCGCACTGGCTAAAGTCTGCTCTGCCCAAGCTAACGCTTCATCCGATAGGTCGGAGGACGACGCATCCCATACCAGATAAAAAATATCGTTGTGGACAAAGCTATATTGGAAGGGAAATTGGCGGGTGTCCACTAGTTCAACCCCTAAATCCCGCTCTGGATTCGTCCAATAGGTTTTGGCCGCATTCCGTTCTTGGGCGAAGACATAACTACCGGGAACCACTCCGTTGGGGATCGTCTCCGCATCTTCGGCCAGAATCAAGTTGGAACCATCGGGTTTGCCAATGGCGATCGCCATCGGTAAACCCGCTTGGCGAATCGGTTGGAAAATTTGGCGATCGAACCCGGCCCACATCGCCTCCAGTTCCGTTGCCGTTAAGGATAAAAGCTGTCCGCCCACCATCCCCCCCACGCACAACACCAAATCCGGTTGCCATGCGGGAATCAATTGCACGGCAGTGAGTACGGCTTGGCCATAGGTGGTGTCACCGTAGCGTCCATTGATATCGCTCATCACCACTAGGCGCACATCCCCCCCCCCCATCGCAACATTTGGGGCTTCCATTCCGGCTGGAGCGGGACGATCGGACTCCAGTGACGGTGTTGAAGCGAGGGTTTCGGAGTTGGAGAGTGGGCTATTCTCCTGTGGACGGGATGCGGTACCATTCCTTGATGATGTGGCGGAGAGCAATCGGGTGTTGATTTGTCCCAGTTGGGCCAAAATAGCCCGGTGGCTTGCGGTCAGCATCCCTACGCCAAAGGAAATGGCAATGATGACCATCATTCTGCGCCAATTCAGTATTGTGCGATCGCCCTTCACGCCCTTCATCTCCATGACTTCCTTAGAACAGGGATGACTGCGTGTTGATTCACTGGTCATTCACTGGTCATCCAACAAAACTGTAGCACTGTTATTTCAATTCAGGGTGGGAACTCCAGGGCAATGGCAAATGGAATCGGTCGGCAAATCCCATAGCCTTGAACATAATCAACCCCAATGGTTTGGAGGCGATCGCGCACCTGTTGATTTTCAACAAATTCGGCGATGGTCTTCATCCCCAACGTTTCGCTGAGGCTATGGATAAAGCGGACAATGGTATAGTCTACGGGGTCATCCAAAATATCACGGACAAAGTTGCCATCAATTTTGAGGTAGTCCACAGGCAAGATTTTCAGATAGCCAAAGGACGACATGCCGCTGCCAAAGTCATCTAGGGCAAACTGACAGCCGAAGGTTTTGAGAATACGAATAAATTCAGTGGCTTGGCTGAGGTTGGCGATCGCCGCTGTCTCCGTAATTTCAAAGCAAATGAGAGACGATGGCACCCGTCCGGATTGAAACCAGTCCACCAATAGGGCCAGAAATCGCTCATTGCACAAACTGGTGCCTGACAAATTGATCATTAATTTCGGGGGAGTGTTGCGCTCTGCCGTAGCCATAATTTGGTCGGTTAAACTGTCATAATACTCAAACGTAGTCTGCACCACCCATTGATCAATTTCCGGCATCAGGTTGTAGCGTTCTGCCGCTGGAATGAAGGCCATCGGTGGAATCAATCCCCCCTCCTCGTCTACCATCCGCACCAGAATCTCGTAATGTGCCCCTAGGGGCGAATGATCCGGATCGGTGGGCACAACGGGCTGGTAATGCAGTTGGAACCGATTTTGCTCCAAGGCGTGACGGATCTTGACGGTCCACTGGCGCTCACTCCGCTGCTGGCTGAGGGTATTATCATTAACCTGATAGACATGGACGCGGTTGCGCCCCGCATCCTTGGCCGCGTAGCAGGCCGCATCCGCCGCGCTCAACACAGCGGCGAGGTTTTGCAACTCCTCAATGTCGCTACTCAGGGTGACAATGCCGATGCTCACCCCAATGGCAAAACTTTTTTCATTCCAAATAAAGCGAAAGTCTTGAATCTGCTGGCGAATTTTCTCGGCGATCGCCACTGCATGGTTAACCGAACAGCCTTGAAGCAAAATGCCAAATTCATCTCCTCCCAGCCGAGCTAGAATATCAGAAGCCCGAATATTATGTTGTAGTAATTGGGTCACTTGCCGTAAGAGTTCATCCCCTGCCCCATGGCCACAGGTATCATTAACAATTTTGAATTGATCCAGATCAAGATAGCAAAGGCTGTGGTATGGATTGCCTTCAGAGAGGTTCGCAATCATATGGGTGAGTTCCTGCTCAAAGGCCCAGCGATTGATTAAACCGGTGAGACCATCATGGCGGGCTTGCCACGATAATTGGCGAGACAGTTCACGGGATTGGGACACATCCCGGAAAATTAATACGGTGCCCATTAAATTACTATCTCGATCAAAAATGGGCGCGGCAGAGTCTTCAATCGGATACTCTCGACCATCTTTAGACAGCAAGATGGTATGATTCGCTAGCTCCACAATCCGCTTTTCTTGAAGCGCCTGTTCAACGGGACTGGCGACAGGTTCACGGGTCGATTCATGCACAATATTGAGGATAGTCGTGGCGGGTTGCCCCATTGCCTCTTCATTGTGCCAACCTGTTAATTGTTCGCCAATCGGATTAACATAGGTGATCTCTCCAACCGCATTGGTGGTTAAGACCCCATCCCCGATGGATTTAAGGGTGACTTCAGCCAATTCCTTTTCTTGAAACAGCTCCGCTTCAATCCGCTTGCGATCGCTAATGTCCTCCACTACGACAATAAAATAATCGGGCGTATCAGCCGACGGTGCCGTGTTACTGCTGTTGGCGTTTCGCCAAGTTAGGGACACGGTTAAATTCACCCAAATATAGCTATAGTCAGCCCGCCGATAGCGTTTCTCAATCGCATAATGATCAATTTTGCGGGTCAAAATTTGCAGAATATAATCAATATCTGTGTCCAGATCATCAGGATGGGTGATGTCTTGAAAGGTTCGCTGGAGCAAGTCATCCCGTTCATAACCCAGAATATTGCAAAGCCGCTGATTCACCCGCAACCACTGTCCATTGATACTGAGGTGGGCTAGCCCCACGGCGGCCTGCTCAAAGGTATTGCGAAACCGTGCTTCACTTTGCTGCAATTGCATTTCTGAACGATGGCGACTCGTTGTATCTTTGACGAGCGATAAAATCGAAACCAATTCTCCAGCCTCGTCAAATAAGGCCGAGTTATACCAGTTGCAGTACACGACATTACCATTTTTCGTATAATTACGATTCGATGAGAAATTACGGGGAATTTGCTGCTGACGTAGTTCAGTGGCTTTCTGCTCGACTGCGATCGCATCCTCCTCATGCACGAAGAGCCAAGTTTCATCGGCAAGCGATCGGCCAATCATCTCATCCGCCCGCCAGCCAAAGATAATTTCAGCCTGATGGGACCACTGCTTAACCCGCAGATCCGCCCCCCATTCAATCACCGCTAAGGGCGTATTGTTGAGATGAAACTGCATCTGCTGATTTAACTGCCGGAGTTCTTGGGTACGCAGATGCACCTCCGCTTCTAGACGTTCGTTCGCAGTTTGCAAGTCTCGCTGCATCTGGCGCTTTTCCGTTGTCACCTCGGTAAACATAATCAGACCACCGATGTCGCCATTGTGCTCGTACCAAGGATGCAACTCCCACCGCAACCACTCCGTAGAACCATCCACCCTCACAAAGCTGTCCTCTTCGCACGTCAGCACCTCTCCTTGCAAACAGGTTTGATGCAGTTGCTTCCACCGCTCAGGGATTTCCGGGAATACGTCGTAATGGCAACGACCAATAATCGTTTCTGCTTCCAGACCATAATCCCGCAACCAGCGATCGCTATTCAGCAGGTAGCGAATATTTTGGTCAAACATGGCGATCGCTGCCGGACTATGACGGACAAATAGCTGAAGTTGCTCCTCTGTTTTACGATGGCTTTCAATTTCCTGTTGCAAGGCATCATTAATTTGCTGTAATAAACCAGGACTGGGCAAGGTTAAGGCTTGGGGGATAATGGACACTAGGGAAAACGCTGTCGCCACCGAAATCAAGGCCGTCAGAGCCTTAATCCCCCCAGATATCCAATAAGTGGGATACCACAAGGTCCAAACTGCCATTAGATGGGAGGTGCCACAGGCAAAGATAAACCCACTAAATAGCAAAAATATCTTGGGAAATGGCACATCATCCCGTTGCCGTACAAAATAAAGCAGCATCAGCGGAATTGAATAGTAGGCCAATGCAATCAGCATATCGGATGCAAAATGTAATCCAACTAATCGGGGCTGCCAAAGATAACAATTTCCGTGAGGCATAAACCCAAATGTCTCAATGGAAATTAACCGAATTAATGCTGCCTCAATAAGCTGAATAGTCATATAGAAGTAAAGCTATTTAGATTAATGGTACGTAGATGCAATGCCTGAGTTATGGCTTGAATGAATATCTCAGCAAAGCTAAACTCGCTAAAGTAGGGATGGGCAAAAACGGTCAACCCATAATATTAATGTAAAGTGTAACCTACCAGCAGGCAGTGCTGCATTTAAGTTAAATCTCTGAGATTGTGAGTTTCTATTGTAAACATTTTTTGAAGTAGAAATGGCCAATAAAATTCCCTAAATAAAAATCAATTTTGCGGTGTAAGGTACAGTAATACTTAGGTTAATCTACACAAATATAAAAGCCATGTCTAAGAGTTTATCGGACCAGTCTAAGCCATACCGGATTGAAATACTCGGCCAATGATTGACTCAATCGGTGGATCAGCGATGGTTAAATCTACCACTTCTAGTTCAGATAAAATACGGGCCACGATATCGGTTAACTGATGGCGATGCACAATTAGGTGGGCGACTTGCCCCTCTAGGGATTTGAGTTCACCAAAACGGCTCAATTGTTCCGAATCATAAGGTTGAGCCAGATCAATCGTTACTTCTCGATAAGGTGCAAATTTTTCCACCAATTGTTCTAGATGACCGTCATAAATCAGCCCCCCTTGATGAATGAGGAGGACTCGCTGGCACAGGGCCGTAATATCTGCCATGTAGTGGCTAGTGAGCAAAATAGTGGCCTGATAGCGCTGGTTATACTGTTGTAAAAATTGCCGCACGCTCACTTGAGCGTTGACATCTAATCCTAAGGTCGGTTCGTCTAAAAACAAAATTTTGGGGCGATGAATTAAGGCGGCTAGCAATTCGGCTTTCATCCGTTCTCCTAATGAAAGCTTCCGCACAGGTTGGGTGAGCTTGGCTTCTAGGGATAACATTTCTGTCAGTTCCCCGACCCGATAGTGGAATTCCTGGTCGGATAATCCATACACCGCCGCATTGATGCGAAGGGAATCCAAAGTCGGCAAATCCCAAATTAACTGCTGCTTTTGCCCCATGACGAGGGTGATTTGATGGAGGAATTGGCGATCGCGCCGAAAGGGCACATGATCGGCCAC
>JAYKIC010000155.1:0-10974 GCA_035284985.1 Leptolyngbyaceae cyanobacterium | reverse complement strand
TCCCTAAATCCCTTCTCCCAAAAGGGGAGAAGGGACTTCAAACCAGGTTCTTGGGTCGAAAGCCCCTCTCCCGCTCTGGGAGAGGGGTTGGGGTGAGGGCTGTTTGAGTTTTGTCAGTCAATCAGGCGGACGGGTGAGGCGATCGCCACCCCAACAGCAGATGCAAATAACAGCACTTCATGACAATTAAGTCGTTCAAGCCATGCGTCCCCCCAAGTCACGCTAGGGTAATAGAGTCGAGAAACAAAAATGAGACAATCACTAACCTCTGAACCAGCCATGTTTCAGCATATTTCCCTTTCTCCTGATGTATTGCCACCTGTGGCCCCCTACTCCCATGCCGTGCGGGCTGGGGACTTTTTGTTCGTCACGGGCCAATTAGCCGAAGATGCCACCGGATCAGTAGGCGGTAAAACCATTGAAGAAGAAACAATTCAGGTCATGGAAAATCTCAAAAAGGTTTTGACCGAAGCAGGCAGCAGCTTTGACCGGATTGCCATGGCCCGTATTTTTGTGACTGACTTTGACTTTTACCAACCCGTTAATCAAATTTATGCCTCGTATTTTCAACCCGATAAACTGCCCGGACGAACCACCATAGGCGTTACTGCCCTAGCTGGAGAAGGGAAGGTAGAAATTGACTTGATCGCCTATTGCGGGGATTAAAACATATACGCTATTCGGCATACACTCCATGGGCCACAAGGTCAGGTTTAATGGACCCTATGCCGTTATCCCATCAGCCTAGGCGCGTTTGAAACTAGGCGCGGTTGAAATCTAAATTTCAGCTTAAAATAACACCCCTTAAGACAAGTCTAAGTTTAAGGGTTTTGTAGTCGCTACCACAAAATAATGGTGGAAGTTCTAGTGTTAATAGGACTGGTACCTATAAAAAACACAGACCTTGAAACAGTGTCTAGTTCCGCCGTTAAAAACCATGGAGAATGGTGCGTAGCATATGAGTCTTACTGAACAGCAGCGAATAGCCATAGAAATTGCCAAGAAAAATGAGCAATCAAGCCACCGAGGGCATCGGATTGGGTTAGATATTGAAACATTAAAGCAAGCATTTTTAGATAACCTTTTCTTTGTTCAGGGGAAACCTGCCGCCCTCGCCACTAAGCATGACTATTACATGGCGTTGGCCTATACGGTACGGGACCATTTGCTCTATCGCTGGAATAGCACCGCCGAAAGCTATACCCAGGGGAAGTCTCGCACCGTGTGCTACTTATCGGCGGAGTTTCTTATGGGGCCGCACCTGGGCAATAACCTGATCAACTTGGGGATTTTTGACTCGGTAAAGCAAGCCATTGATGAATTAGGTCTCGACTTTGATGAGCTTTTGGCCCAAGAGGTCGAACCGGGTTTGGGCAATGGTGGTTTGGGGCGCTTGGCCGCTTGTTACCAAGATTCCCTAGCGAGTCTGGAGATTCCCTCCATCGGGTACGGCATTCGCTACGAGTTTGGTATTTTTGAACAGGGCATCCGAGAGGGTTGGCAGGTGGAACGCACGGATAAGTGGTTGCTCCATAGCAATCCTTGGGAAGTGGTGCGGTCGGAATGGGCTGTTAATGTCAAGTTTGGGGGCAAGACGGAATCTTACGCCGATAGCCAAGGCCATTATCGGGTGCGCTGGATACCGGAACGGGAAGTGAAGGGCATTCCCTACGACACGCCGATTCTGGGCTATAAGGTGAATACGGCCAATACGCTGCGGTTGTGGAAAGCGGAAGCGATCGAGTCCTTTGACTTTGAGGTCTTCAATCAGGGCAATTACTACGGTGCAGTAGAGGACAAGGTGGTGTCCGAAAATGTTACTAAAGTCCTGTACCCCAATGATGAAACCTTGGCGGGTAAACAGTTGCGTCTAGAGCAGCAGTTTTTCTTTGTCTCCTGTTCCTTGCAAGATATGCTGCGAATTTTGGATGGACAAGGGGTGTCCATCGAGCAGTTTCATGAGAAATTTGCCATCCAGCTCAATGATACCCATCCCGCGATCGCCGTTGCCGAACTCATGCGCTTGTTGATTGACGAGCGGGGGATGACCTGGGATCAAGCCTGGGCTATTACCCAAAAGAGTTTTGCTTACACCAATCACACCTTGATGCCAGAGGCATTGGAAAAATGGGCACTGGATTTGTTTGGCGCTCTCTTACCCCGGCATCTGGAAATTATTTACGAGATTAACAACCGTTTCCTCCATTTAGTGCGGATGGCCTATCCTGGTGATGAGGCTAAGTTGCAGCGGATGTCTCTCATTGATGAGAGTGGCGATCGCCATATTCGCATGGCAAATTTAGCCTGTGTGGGAAGTCACCGAATTAACGGGGTGGCAGAGTTGCACAGTGAGCTGCTAAAAGAAACTGTTTTAGCAGACTTTTACGAGTTTTTCCCCGAAAAGTTCTGCAACGTGACCAATGGGGTCACGCCGCGACGGTGGATGGTGCTGAGTAATCCCCGCCTTAGTAATCTCATTACTCGAAATATTGGCGATCGCTGGATCAATCAGTTAGATGAGCTAAAGCAGTTAGAAGGACTGGTCAATGATGGCAGTTTCCGAGCCGAATGGCGGCAGGTAAAACAGGCCGTCAAGTGTGACTTGGCCAATCGGATTTCCCAACAGATGGGGATCGTGGTCGATCCAGAGTCCTTGTTTGATGTCCACGTTAAGCGCATTCACGAATACAAGCGGCAACATTTGAATGTGCTGCACATTGTCAGCCTTTATGCCTATCTCAAGCATCATCCCAATGCTGATTGCACACCCCGCACCTTTATTTTTGGCGGCAAGGCGGCTCCGGGCTATGCGATGGCGAAGTTGATGATTAAATTGATCAATTCCGTTGGCGAGATGATTAATCGTGACCCAGATATGCGCGATCGCCTCCGGGTTGTATTTTTCCCCAACTATAACGTCACCAATAGTCAGCGCATTTATCCGGCGGCGGACCTTTCCGAGCAAATTTCCACAGCAGGCAAAGAAGCTTCGGGAACAGGCAACATGAAGTTTGCTATGAATGGTGCCCTCACCATCGGTACCCTAGATGGCGCTAATGTAGAAATTCGTCAGGATGCGGGAGCTGACAATTTCTTCCTATTTGGCCTCACTGCGCCGGAGGTCGTCGCCCTGAAGCAGCAAGGCTACGATCCCTATAGTTATTACGAAAATAACCCTCAACTGAAAGAGGCGATCGATTTGATTGGATCAGGGTACTTCTGCCAAGGTGATACAGACTTGTTCAAACCGTTGTTGGATAAGCTACTGTATGATGATCCGTTTATGTTATTAGCTGATTACCAGTCCTACATTGATTGCCAAAAGGTGGTAGGGCAAACCTATCAGGATCGCGATCGCTGGACCCGCATGTCCATTTACAACTCCGCCCGTACGGGTAAATTTTCCTCCGATCGCTCAATTCAGGATTACTGCGATACCATCTGGCACGTTACCCCTCGGTCCATTGAGTTAACCAACCCAACTCCCGCCAATGAAAAGCCAGAAAGCGGTAAATTGATTTGCAAGCTGAATCCCATAGCCTAAATTACCAGGGGGCATTCTCAACTCGTAGGGTGGGCAATTGCCCACCCTACAAATAGGGTAAATCCGGTAGGGGCTTTCTTTTATAATGGATAGCCTATGCTATGTCTGTCAGCCTCACTAGTACCCTTGTTCTTTACGGTGAAGAAAAAACCATGCTAAAATTGTAAGCTGTTGTTTTTCGGAAGGGTTGGTTCGGCATGACTAAGCGAACATTGGGAGGAACATCGCGGAAGCGGAAACGAGTATCTGGATTTCGAGTCCGAATGCGGACACACTTGGGTCGTCGGGTCATCCGATCCAGACGGCGTAAAGGTCGTGCCCGATTAGCCGTTTAGTGCTAATACTCATCACTATGCACCCTAGGGGTGGGCCATACAGATTCAGGTGGGCATGTGGAGGCTTGGCTGATTGATGCTACCTAGAGCGCATCGGTTGCGACACCGTAAAGACTTTAGCCGAGTGTATCGGCAAGGCTTGCGCCGAAATAGCCAACATCTGACCTTACGGGCACTTAATGTTGGTTTAAACCAAGATGTGGCGTTGAACCAAAGGGATACATCCCCTAGCCAGACCCACAGATCCGAGCGATCAAAATCGACGGAATTAAAATCGACCCAGGCGGCAAGACGACTGAATCCAGTCCTCTCTGATGGGGATGATAGTGTGACGAAGCTTCCAAAAGAGAAGCATTCCCAAGCATGGCATCCCCTAAGCCGTAGGTTCCAACTTTCCCCCGATGAATCCCCTACCCAAGTCGGTATTTCCATTAGTACCAAGGTTAGCAAGCGAGCTACGGTTCGTAATCGCATCAAGCGCCAGATCAAGGCTGCTATGTTTCATCTCCTGCCAGGGATCGGGTCCAATTGGCTGATCGTTATTTCGGTGCGACCCCAGGCAATCGAATGCGATTATTGGCAAATTCTGCGAGAATTGGAAGAGATGATAAAGAATTTGAGGTAGGTTATGGGGATTCATGAAGAGGTTTACTATGAAGGTGGTCCTCACATTGGTGATTTGATCATTAATGTGCTGCTGGGGTTTACCGTTGTTTGCTTGCCGCTGACAGTCGGTGCCATTGTGCGGGCTGTTTGGTTACGTTATCGCATCACTAGCCGTCGCATTTCAGTGACAGGGGGTTGGATGGGACGCGATCGCTCCGATATCATCTATCGAGAGGTCTTTAAAGTCGTTTCGGTTCCCCGTGGATTGGGCGCGTGGGGAGACATGGTTGTCACCTTGACCGACGGTAGCCGCTTGGAACTTCGCTCAGTTCCTAAGTTTAAAGAGGTAGAGAAGTATATTAATGATCATCTCAAGGTGAACGACGCGACATCAGCGACCGCTAATCGCTAATTTGAGTCTGGGCACTTTTGAGACTATCCTAGGGACGGGGTAAAGTAATATGAATGCAGTCCCGTGGTTGCTTGTCATCCTCTGTTGTTGTCATTAACGTAAGATCGCATGGATTTAGGTATTAGTTTCCTCTCAAACAATGTCATGCTGCCAATCCTAGATTTTTTCTATGGGATTGTGCCGAGCTATGGGCTAGCCATTGTGGCATTGACGTTAGTGATTCGATTCGCGCTGTATCCCCTTAGTGCAGGTTCGATTCGTAACATGCGGCGCATGAAAGTGGCCCAGCCAGTCATGCAGAAGCGGATGAAGGAGGTGCAGGAACGCTACAAGGACGATCCCACCAAGCAGCAGGAAGCCATGTCTGGCTTATACAAGGAATTTGGTAATCCCCTTGCGGGTTGTTTCCCGGTGTTATTGCAGATGCCCATCTTGTTTGCCCTATTTGCAACGTTGCGGGGATCACCGTTTGCCGATGTGAGCTACAACGTTAATTTCCAGGTTTTACCCCAGGAAAAGATAGAACAAGTTCAACCCCAGCCATTTTCGACCAAGCCTCAAAATATCTACATTGACGATGGGGTTCATGTGCCAATTACGGCGATGATTGCGGATGGTAATCGCTTGGGTGTGGGTGATGCTAGGGATATTGTGTTTGAATCTGCTGAGGGCGATCGCCTTGCAGACTTAGCCCAGCAACAAGGTTCCAAGTACAACTTAGCCCCGACCCTCACCGTGACTTCCGGGCAAGACAACATCAGAGTCGATGAAAATGGGCACATCGAAGCTTTACAGATTGGCGATGCCACCATACAGGTGAAAATTCCTGGTCTGGCCGCGAATAAGGGCTTCTTATTCATTAAAGCCTTGGGCCGAGTAGGGGCCACCAATCCAGATGGTTCGATTAACTTCGACATTGTTGGCATGGTCTTGTTTTTCGGGATCAGCCTTTATGTCAACCAGTTATTGTCTGGACAAAATTCATCAACGGCATCAACCAATCCTCAACAGGACACCATCAACAAAATTACCCCCGTACTGTTTTCAGGTATGTTCCTGTTTTTCCCCTTACCTGCGGGGGTATTGATGTATATGGTGATTGCCAACATCTTCCAGACGGCTCAGACGTTTATTTTGTCGCGGGAACCCTTACCTGAAAATCTGCAAAAGATTGTGGATGAGGAAGAACGGAAGGCGGCGATCGCCGACGGTCCATCTGTGTTGCCCTTTGAGCCGGGTAAGCGAACCAAGGACACCAGTGACAAATCCGCCAGCCAGACCATTGATGTCAAGGCCAAGGCTCAACCCAATTCGTCTACCCCTCGCTCAACCTCTAAAAATCGAACTAAATCTTCTAAGTCTCCACGGGCTAACCGTTCTAAGCGATCGGCTAAATCCTCAAAGGGTTCTTAGATCATGGGTTGTCCCTGGGTAACGCGGTTATATTTGAATGAGATTACCAGTGAAAATTTGGACGGGGTTGATCTACAAAGGTAAGGCACAATGGATGCAACGAAAGGGCAACAGTGGTTAGAGCAGCTTTTGGCGTTGGCGGGAATGCCATCTACGGTTACGGCTGATGTCCATAAGGCGGAAGCCGAAGGCAGTTGTTGGTTGACGATTGATGCCACAGTGCTATCGCCTGCCCAAACTGAATGTTTGCTGGGAAATCAGGGTAAGGCGCTCGATGCGATGCAGTATCTAGCCAATACGATTTTGAATATGGGTTGTGAACCAGGGGAACAACAAGCCTTCACCCTAGAACTGGATGGTTACAGGGTTCGTCGTCAAGCGCAATTGCAACAAGTCGCGGATGAAGCGGCTGCCCATGTGCGGCAGACGGGTGAGGAGTTTGAGATCAAGTCCCTGTCCTCTGCTGAACGGCGGCAGGTTCACACCCTGTTTCAAGATCTAGATGACTTGGAAACGGAAAGTCGAGGCAAGGAACCCGATCGGCGGTTGGTAGTTCGCCGAAAGCAAGAGGACTGATGGCTGTGGCTCCGCCATGGCTCCCCACCCGATGGGAGCGCTACAGGGCTTCAAGGTTGGCGGGATACTCGCTATGTTGAATAGCCGTTTGATCTGAGCCAACGTTACCGCGTAGATTTTTACCGAATGTGTTATCCACTATTGTTATCTATTTTGGTTGATCCTGGAGGGGCGTGATGGAATCCATTTATATCCCAAATTTACTCAATGCTTCAGGGCAGCAACAGACCTATGAGGTCCAAGAACATCTGGATAACTTGAGCACGTTGACCCCAGTGAATGGTCGGGTGCAGGTAACGCATAACGGTAATTTTTTAGAGGTGAAGGCGATCGCTGAAACCATTGTCACCCTCACTTGCGATCGCTGTCTCCAACAGTATAATTACCGCTTACACATTGACTTGTCCGAGCTGATTTGGTTAGAAGAGCCATTTGAAGTCGATGAGGGAGGGGCTGAAATCGAAGTACCCATGGAAGAGTTAGTGGAAACCCTACCGCCGAAAGGCTATTTCTACCCTAACGAATGGTTGTATGAGCAACTGTGTTTAGCCCTACCCCAACGCCAACTCTGTGATGTGGATTGTTCCGGCATCGTCGTGGAATCGGCTGACCATGCTCCAGGATTATTGCAACCTGTGGATCAGCGCTGGGCCTCATTGCAAGTTTTAAAGGAAAATTTACTCAATTGAGTTTAGTAACCGAAAATCGGGGTTTAGAGCAGATTGTAGAGCGGATGGTTCATGGCTTTTAGTGAGGAGTTTGCGTTACTGTTGCGGGCCCGATATCCGCTTATTTATGTTTCTACCCTAGAGGAGGAACGGCTGGAAGGGGCGATCGCCACCATTGCCAAGGATCAAGGGAATCGTGGCGTTTACACCTGGGATTTTGTCGAAGGGTATCAAGGCAATCCCACCGATGCTGGATTTGCCCAGCGTAATCCCTTACAAGCTCTAGAATTGGTGGAGCGTATGGCTACGAATGTCCCGGCGGTAGTGCTCCTCCGAGATTTTCATCGCTTTTTGGACGACATTTCCGTTGCCCGTAAGCTCCGCAACTTGGCGCGTTTGCTCAAGTCCCAGCCCAAAACCATTGTGATGGTGTCCCACCGCGTCGAGGTGCCGGATGATCTCAAAGAATTGATCACTATCCTAGAATTTCCCCTACCCACGGTGGCAGAGATTGAGGCAGAACTAACGCGGCTGCTGGCGGGGTTGGGTAAGCCCATGGATCGGGCTACCATGGACAGCCTAGTCCAATCCTGTCAGGGCTTGTCAATTGAACGGATTCGCCGCATTATTGCACGGGCGATCGCCACCCACGGCGAACTCCGATCCAGCGATTTGGATTTAGTCCTAGAGGAAAAACGCCAGACCATTCGCCAAACCCAAATCCTAGATTTTTATCCCACCGCAGAAAGCATGGCGGACATTGGGGGATTAGACAACCTGAAGGATTGGCTCCTGCGGCGGGGAGCCGCCTTTTCAGAGCGGGCACGGCAGTATGGTCTGCCCCATCCACGGGGACTGCTGTTGGTGGGCATTCAGGGGACGGGAAAATCCCTCACGGCCAAGGCGATCGCCAACCATTGGCACCTTCCCTTATTACGACTGGATGTAGGTCGCTTGTTTGCGGGACTGGTGGGGGAGTCGGAATCCCGCACTCGCCAAATGATTCAATTGGCAGAAGCCTTGGCCCCCTGCGTTTTGTGGATTGATGAAATTGACAAAGCCTTTGCTGGATTTGAGGGGCGGGGTGACTCCGGCACCACCAGTCGCGTATTCGGCACATTCATCACCTGGATGGCGGAAAAGCAATCCCCCGTGTTTGTCGTCGCCACTGCTAACAATATCCAAGCTTTGCCGCCAGAGTTGCTGCGGCGGGGACGGTTTGATGAAATCTTTTTTGTCGGTTTACCCAACCGAGCGGAACGCCAAGCCATCTTTGCCGTCCACTTGCAACGGTTGCGCCCCCAAACGCTGAAGAACTATGATCCTGCTCGATTAGCCTATGAAACCCCTGATTTTTCTGGGGCGGAAATTGAGCAGATGATTGTAGAAGCTATGCACATTGCCTTTAGCCAAAACCGGGATTTCACCACAGATGATATCGTAGAGGCGGCCAGTCAAATGATCCCCTTGGCCCGTACGGCCCAAGAGCAAATTCAGCAACTACAGCAGTGGGCAGAAGCGGGACGGGCACGTTTGGCCTCCCGCCAAGGGCAACTGAGCGACTCATTGTAACAAGTTGGCCGAATTGAATATCATTATGTTGGGTAACACTAATGAGATAGCACTAATTTAGTTAGATAGCACAAAGGCATTGCATTCTTAGGATAAGGGGCTGAGCCATGCGGATATTATTGGGACTATTAAAGGTACTGACGGGGATTGCGCTGGCGATCGCCATCCTCTTTTTATCTGGTATGTACACAGTACGGTATGCCATGACCCGGTTAACCAGCCCGCCAGAGCGTCCCGTCTTTCCAGAAGAAACCGCGACAGCAGGAACGGTTGCCACGGAAACCGTGGAAGAAAATGCCACTGGGGAGCCTGAAACCCCTGGGATCGATGAGAGTAACGAAACCTCAGACCCGAACGCAGGAGCGAATGCAGACACGGATGCAGAAGCTAGCCCCGAATCTTCCCCTGAAGAGGGGGAAACAGCCCCCAACGACGAGGCCAACACCGAAGAGGAGACCCTAGAGCCGGGGGCTTACCAAGCGCGGGTAGTGCAGCCCATCGGCTTAATTTTGCGCCAGGGACCAGATACCAGCACCATCCAACTGGGTAGTGTGGCCTATAACGAAGAACTCGTCGTGCTTTCGGAAAGCTCTGATGGCAATTGGGTTAAAGTCCGCCTTCCAGATAGCGATGTGGAGGGATGGGTCAAAAATGGCAATACGGAACCGTTGGTTGAATGAAAAGGCCACCCCAAGGTGGGATTGGCCTGAATGACCGCTCCTGTATAATCCTGTAACTTATCCAGGAATTCCGCTTCAGCATCCCCAGCCGCAACATCGCAGCCATACAGCGAAAGGTGGGGAACGGGGGACGGGGTGAATCGATGGGACAGTTTAGTGAGATAGCGGTGCAATAGATGTTGCTGGCGAAAATCGAGAAACCATTCCCGCAAGGAATTGACGTATTGCTCAATATTGGAGAGGCTCAATTGGCTATTCCCTAGGTCTATCCCCCCAGGCAGTCCGTGGGCAATGATATGGATATGGGCGATCGCCTCCCCACGACAGGGATAATGTTCAAGAGTATGGGTGATATAATCGACCCCATCAACATCAAGCGGTAGCACATAGGCCGCAATATGGGGTTGAATGATATTGACAAATTCATAGCGCTTCCTCACATTGGCATCAACAAATACAATTGATGCCGCCTGGGTTAGTAGTTCATAACCATACTGAAAGCTGATATTATTCATGGCGAAACGATGAGGCTGAGATTAGAAACAATTCGATCAAGCAAGATTGCATACCGTTAAACCGATCATTTAAATTTTGGTTCTCATTAGGTCGATGGCCTATTGGCCTTGTTCTAAGGGTTCCCACTTTGATAACGCCATTAACCTCGTAATTTAAATTACATAATTTTTCTTTTCAATACGGATGGCGATCGCTTCCCCCGCCAGAGCCGATAAAATTCCGCCCTCGACAGACATCAGCTAGCCCCATGACAATGTAACCCAACGAAAAGGATGTTCAATGGCCATCATTGCAGTCAACAACCTCAGTAAAACCTACCCTGTTGCCATTAAACAACCCGGCATCAAGGGCACCCTAGCCCACTTTTTCCGTCGGGCCTATCATCAAGTGCAGGCGGTTCACCAGGTTTCATTTGAGATTGAATCGGGGGAAATGGTGGGGTTCCTTGGTCCCAATGGGGCGGGCAAGACGACTACGCTCAAAATGCTGACCGGATTAATTTACCCCACATCTGGCCAGGTGCATGTGGCCGATCATGTGCCCTTTCGGCGCGATCGCCAATTCCTCCATCAAATCACCCTCGTCATGGGGCAAAAGCAGCAGTTAATTTGGGATTTGCCGACTTTGGATTCCCTTCGCATCAATGCGGCGG
>JAYKIC010000154.1:0-4886 GCA_035284985.1 Leptolyngbyaceae cyanobacterium | reverse complement strand
TGATGGGGTTGGCAATGGGGTCAGGGGAATGGTGCTCTGGTGCTGGAGCCAACCCTTCATGGGATTGGGCATAGGGCTGATCCGCTAAAAGTTCGTTGAGGGAGGCGATCGCCCCATACCATTGCTGAACCGCCTGTTCCTGGGAGGGGAGGAATGGGGAGTGTTGGTGGCGTGATTGCTGGATAAGGCTAGTTTCAGTGGACCCGATAATTTCACCCAGCGTGGGTAGATACCATTTCACCATGACATTTACCTCTGAATTATCTGCCTTATGCTGACTCGTTGTGCCCTGTTCTTAGTTCTCCCAGAATACCGAGAAGGGCTGCCCCTCCGACAGCCTCAAAACCGAACAAAACAGTCGCAATTTCCGCCATTAGGCTGGGTCGAGGGCCGAATTAGCCGGGGTGTATGGATTTAACTGGTGCAGGGCTTGGGCGAGATCCGTTGTCAACTCTTTGGCCTTGGTTTTGAGGTCGATTGCGGTTGCGGCTGGGTGGCAATAGTCTGCCACGACTAAGGGTTGACCAATGGTCACGGTCACGGTGGTGCCTTGTTGGGGCATCGGTTCACCATATTGGATATCCAACGGAACAATCCGTACCCCTAGATGTGGTGTACTTGTTTCTGCTTGCAGGGCTAACCGGGCTAAGCCCGGTTTGAGGGGATGGAGATGGCGATCGCGGAAAATCCCCCCTTCTGGAAAGATAACCATCATCTCCCCCTGCTTTAAAATCTCCAACCCTAGCCGCAGGCTGGCCACCGCTGGTTGTTGTTGGTTGACCGGAAATCCCCCCAAACGCCGAATGAACCATCCTTGTAGCCCCACCATTTCACTGGCACTCACCATAAAGCGGATATCTCGCCCGGTTACAGGACGACCTGTGGCATAGGGCACCACCAAGGCATCCCAGCGGGAGCGATGGGTGGGGGCCAGAATCACCGGACCATTCTGAGGCAGATGGTGTTGTCCTGTGATGGTGATGGTGCCAAAGAAGGAGGGCACCACGGCGTGACGCAGCAGGGGATAGGCGAAGGGGGTTAGCCACGGCGAAATCCAGGATTGCACGGGAATTGATGCGGGATCAGTGCCAAGGACTGCCAGGGATGAGGACATCTGAATGACATTTAACAGGGAAATAAACATGGGTATGGTGTTGAATGGTAAGCGATAACAGGATAGACCATGGGAGCTAACGTTGATTGCACCGATGGGTTCGATCAGTCAAATCACGAATCGTAATTGATGTTCACGGGATGTTGAAATCAATTCCCGTGGCATCAATTCCCGTAGCCTTGATTAATACCGTAAGGGCGATGGTCATGATGCTAATGGTGACAATAGGCACTTTTATGGGTGTCCTGTCCATTCTGGGATTAAGGGTTGTCCATGGCTGGATTTAAGGCGTGGGGTGGGGTGCCTCTTAGCCAATTGGGAGGAAGTGAACCAGCGCTAATATTGGCCCTAGGGTTTTATGGGGCTTAGGGTTGGGTTTTCATCCAATCAATACAGTGCTGGAGTTGGTGGTGCATCGTGGGGCGATCGCCCTGGTAGCGTCGCCCATGCCCCGGCAATACCCATTCAAAATCGTAATTCAGTAAGGTTTTCATGGATTCAATTTGGATGGGCCAGGAATACCAGCAGTGACGACGGAAGCCATGTAGGTGCTGAAGCGGTTCAGACCAAGCCAGATGATCGCCAGTAAACAAGATCGAGGAGGCGTTTGGCGGGGTGTAGAGTAATACGGTGTGACCTTTGGTATGGCCGGGAACGGGGATAATGAGCAGATCTGGGGTGAGGGCGATCGCCTCGGTTCCTTGCAACACCTGCTCTATGTTGGCGGTGTCAGGAGTAATATCGTCTTGGTGGAGGAGGCGATCGCACCCAAAATACTGTTGAAATTTGGCATGATCCGCCACATCATCGCGGTGGGTGAGATATAGATATCGAATCCCGCCCATTGCCTCTAGTTGCTGAACTAAGGGCGGGGTGAAACGGGGTGAATCGACCAAAACATTTCCCCCGTCTCGCTGGATAAAATAGCTAGCTGCCCCAAACGATTTCTCGGAGTGATAGCCACAGTGATACACCGTAGCGGTGATGGGAATTGGCAAGGTTGCTTGAGTGGCTTTCACATCAGTGGGACGTTCTATGGTGCCAATGGAGGCTGTCGGACAAGATAGTAATGCTTGGATGGCCGCCCGCCGTTCCCCAGCATGATTGGGCTGATGACTAACGGCGGATTGTGTTCCAACCCTTGAAAATACGGTAGGGGACATCCAGCGACAGGTATCACAGTCAATACAGGTGCTATCGACATAAAAATCGCCTGTTACATTTTCAGAACGCCGTTGAGTTAGGGTTGCCATATGGGTCATTAGCCTCCTACTTAACTTGTTTTTCAGTTTATTTATTGTCTCCAGTGTTGCGAATTTGGATGAGCTTGCCAATAAGATTGTACCAAAAAGACGCACCCATGGAGAGGGCGATACCCGTGACCAACCAGCCAATCAGGCGTCGTAAAAAGGGCAAAAACCATCGGGCTTCTTGCTGTTGTTGCTGGGCGATAACTTCTTCAGTCCAGCCGATGGGGAGAGGCAAATCTTCCATTGCTAATTGCACGGCATCCCGCACATCCCGCAGTTTGGTGACGGTATCAGATGTGAGGTCTGGGGTTTCACCTGAAGCCGAAGCTTCGGTCCCGTTCAAGTTAGGTCTGAATTGCCCTTGCTCCACCTGGTTGGCAGTTTGAACAATGGTATTACGCAAAACAGAATCGGTGGATAATCGCGTCACAATATAAACCGTGTCTGTGTTGCTTGCTACGGCAATGAGAAAGCCTACAATAAAGGCTACACCCTTGGCATTACGCTTATATACGCCGCTTGCCCTGGTCATGGATTGATCGAACCATTGGGAAAGGGAGGTCTCAAATTGCTGGAATTCGTCCGCTAATTCACGGGCCTGAACTTTGGTGTTGTTGGCGAGGGTGTTTAAGCTTCGTTTTAATTGGGTGGGGATGACTGGGTTTTGCTCTAGGGTCGATTGTACAACGCTGGCAATGGTTGGTTCTAATTTTTGGGTGGCGATCGCCTCTAAAACATAAGGTAAACGTTTATTGAGCAGAGCCTTATATTGATCATCATCCTGCAAAATAACTTGGGTATTTTCCACAAAGCTTTTAACTTGGGTGATGAGATCAGTCACCGTTGTTGAAAAGGTAAGTTGACGATGACTAAAGTCTAGGCAAATACTATTGAGTCGATGGCGTAAGTCCTCAAACTCACCCACTAAAAAAGTGTCATCATCCATATCCTGCCGTAATTGTTCAAGCAGTCTGCGAACAATCTCTAACTTTTCCTCGATTGCTTGCTGCAAGACCTCAGTACTTTTTTGGTGAACCAAATTTTGGATATCTAAGTTCTCTAATAGCGCTTTAACAAATGTTTCTGAGGGGATATATGATGGGCCACTTTTTTGCGTACCAAATATATTGCGAGTCCCGGTCATGGATCGAAAAGAATGCCCAATACGCTGGCACAGAACTCGGAAAAACTTGGCAACTGGTCCTTTTGCTTCTTGGTTTAGGGCCTTAAGCAATGGGCTACCATATAACCGATCCACAAATTCAGTGCCTCCACCAGTGCCTTCACCATCCTCATCCCCAAGAATTAAGATTTCAATGGATTGTTTGAGATGATGTGCCCTCCATTGTAACAATGTTGTCAGTAACTCTTGAATCTCAGAAGCTAGCAAGCTCATGATGAGGTAGATAAAGAGCAGACCAAGAGCGATGTCAAATACTAATGGCAAGTTCATATTGGGTCCAATCCAAGTAACAATTTAATAACAATAGTGCCTGACTCTGACGATTTGTATCGAAGACATGACTATCCTGCTGTGACTGAAGGTGGAACAGTCTTGCCATCAATCAAAGCCTACTATAAAACAAGAACTGAATTAAGGAACTTGCAAAAAAATAAAGTACCAGTTGGGGCCGTTGGGATACACCCGCCGTCCCCCAACATTGGTATCTTTTGAATTGCCAGAACCCTAACTGCTCTCTTGGCTAAGGTTGGGTAACAAAATTTTGGCGGAATCTAGGCAGGGCGGATATGTTGTGCGGTTTTAATGGTTGTTCTCACATTTGAAGTCGTCATTGGAATCACCCAGCCAATGAGGGCGGTATTTGAAAATATCCGTTGGCATCACAGGGAAAATCGTGGATTTTTACAATAGCGCTAAAGGGTAAAACACCATAGATGTGGGGAAAGAGTTCTGCGCCTCCTTCCAGATTTTCGTCAACAATTTTGCAGTCTAATTGGCTTGTGTCAATTTCTAAAATAACCAGGTTGGTTTGATGATGAAATAAGCGGTTAGCGACCTCAATAATTTGGTGGATATAGGAACAATGAATAAATCCTTCTTGGTCAAAGGCTTGGGGGGCATACAGGTGATTGGGTTGGGCACTTTCAATTTCGGGACGGGTGGTAATGTGAAACATGATGATCTGGCTTAGGTTAGTTTTTTAGTTTAATACGTTCCGCTTCAAACATCTGTTAAGTTGAACGTCATGCCATTGGTGTGGTTGGGTTCCGCTTTGGGTAGGAGTCCATCCCAAAATTACGGTATTCAAAATTACGGTATTCCAGGGACTTTAGGGACGATTTGAAAACTTGAGGAGGGGGAATCTGATGCAACCATCAACGGTTGTCCCACTGGAGCAGGTGGGCGTGACCTACCCCAATGGGGTAACAGCGCTGGCTGATTGACTGACAAAACTTTGCCCCTCTTCCCTAAATCCCTTCTCCCAAAAGGGGAGAAGGGACTTCAAACCAGGTTCTTGGGTCGAAAGCCCCTCTCCCGCTCTGGGAGAGGGGTTGGGGTG